>CAMBEF010000041.1 GCA_945865495.1 uncultured Bacteroides sp.
CATTTGGCTCGCGATTCCTCCGGCACTTTGTGCCTGCGGAATGGAGATTAGTATGCTGAAAAAATATAAATGGACTATGATATCTACAAGTATCATCCTTATCATTCCCGTAATATTCGGGCTGGTTATGTGGAACAGTCTTCCTGACATGATTCCGACACATTTTGATGCTGCCAATAACGTCAACGGCTGGAGCAGCAAAGGAACAGCGGTATTAGGTATCCCTCTGTTCATGCTTGCTATCCAGTGGCTTGTTTTCGCAGTTACAGCATCCGACCCGCGAAGACAGAATATCAGCCCCAGGATTCAGTGCCTTATGCTCTGGATTATACCGGCAGTTTCAATTGTTGAAGCAATTGTCATCTACGGCACTGCTCTTGGGATTGATATTGATATAACCCTCTTTGTTAATATTCTGCTGGGTATTCTATTCATCGTTCTCGGTAACTACATGCATAAGGTCAAGCAGAACTACAGCATCGGAGTCAAAATAAGCTGGACACTTAACAGCGAAGAGAACTGGAACCGTACCAACCGCATGAGCTCATGGCTTCTTATAATCTGCGGAATTGCATTTATCGCAAATGCATTCTTAAAAACTTCATATATTCCGGCAATCGTGATTGTTCTGTTTCTCGTTGTACCGTTTGCTTATTCTTATTATCTGTACAGAAAAGGTGTGTAGGCGTTGGTGTAAGGCTGCCCCGCAAGGCAGCCTTTATCTGCTTTATCTACTTTATAACAAACGTAGTACTGCTGCTCCAGCCAACCGATGACTCAGGGCCTTCTCCCGAATTATATCTTGCAAATACTGAGACGGTATAATCTCCCGGCTGCAATTCCGACCTGTTGAATTTATGGGTTTCTTCGCATCCTCCATATTAAGAAGCATTACCTTTCTGACTATCTCAACCGCTGCCGCTTGATTAATCTCTCCTTCAAGAAATATCTTCCGTCCTGCCATAAGCCTCGTTTCCAACGGTACAAGTGTTATTCCGCTGCTTGTCCTTACCTGTATGTTCATATCTGCCTCCCTTTCCTCAGATGCCATCAGACGCCATATGCAAAAGCGTATGCTCTCCGGCAATTCAATCTATCTCAAGAATCTGCTTATAAAACTCTGTCCTTTCATCGGCATACTGCCTTGCATCAGCCTCTACCTTCTGCTCGTAATATTCGCTGAATCCGCAGCCGTCGTATGTTGATTTATAATTATATAATTCTTTTTTGTATTCCCTGATATCATCAAAATAGGCAAGCCTGCTGGCATCAGCAATGCCTGTGTCAACAAGTTCACTCTGATATTGGTGCATCATCTCATGAAGCAGGGTATTAAGAGTAACATCAAAGTCATCAAGGTAATCTTTATTAATTCTTATCAATCTGTCCTCATGGCTGTAATCACCATAAGCCACTTTTTCCGGCAAATCTGTTTCAAGCTCAGCCAGTTGTATTGATGCCGTGTTCTCAAGCCCAAGCACCTTCTGTTCATTGGCGTATATTATTCCAAGTGCCTTTAACCTGCCATCGTTGTCATACGAATCGTATTCTTTCACATATTCATAATCAGGCTCAATGACCAGCGTCAGGGCTTCCGGAACAATCTCCAGCCCGTTTTCTTCCGACTCATACACTGTGGTATCTTTGTCCCTGTTAAGGAATGGTATATTGCCGTCCTTCAATGCAACTATAAAAAGTGCCAGAACAAGATATGCCATTACTGTAGTCATTGCATTATCCTGCCAGTATTCCTTTATATCCTCTTCTTTATAACTGCCATTGCTGTCTTTTTTTCTCTTATACACACCTGCTGCCAACCAGATGACTTCTCCAAGCGCCATAGCTACGACAATAATATACGAATACCAGCCTATGCGGTCTGCTACTGCTGCAATCATAAACGGAATCAGTGCAGTTGCAAGCTCCCCGGCAGTATCTCTCTTATCCACAATAACTCCTATTACCACTATTGTAATAATCATCGTGGCAGCATATTTAGCTGCCCAGACTGCCGTAAACACATCACTGTCTGCCATCGGAGAAAATGTGCAGTATCCCATAAGCAGCGCAGTCAGTGCAACTACAGCTCCTATGTATTCAGGCAATCCGTTCTTTTCATAGTCTTCCATTGCTATGTCCTCCTTAGATTTATTTTATAATTATATTAAATCACACTCCCGGACAAAAGCATTTTCATGGATGCAAAAAAAGCATATGGATCTGAGCAATCCATATGCCTTGTGATATTGATATAATTTAATTTTATTCCAGATACTTTTGCAGCTCTTCTACAAGTTTATACATGCATGTAGCAGGCACCATTTTCGAAGGAGAACTCTCTCCTGCATCCAAAAACTCCTTGTGCTTCTTTAACGATCTTCTCATTGCATCCTGCAAAGAACCCTTTTCCATCAGTATATCATATAAATCTTCCCTTACCTTTGAATATTCTATATATTGATTGAGCTTTTCGATATACTGTTTTCTACCATTATCAGAATGATAAGTATCTCGCTGTGTTTTTTAGGTTTTAGGCTCAATCACTCACCTCCACTCATTCATCTGTCTAAAATATGGGTCTGCTCCATAACGTCCCTCAATATATTGTTTACTGTAATTTTCATCATTACGTGGTTTGCTTCCACCGTCTTTGCGGAAATCAACTAAAGAGTATAGCACTGATTCATCATAACTATTAAGCGCTGAAAACCAGATTTCATCTCTCCTGAAAACTTCATTACTCATTGTTGTTAAATCGTGTGACGTAAACAACATCTGTGCAGATCCTTTGTTTATTCTTTTGTCAGTAAACAATTCTATTATTCTTCTTAATAATAACGGATGAAGTTTTGCATCCAGCTCGTCAATTGCAAATAAACAATTCTGGTCAATTCCTTTCAATATAACCGGTAATATACTGATAATTTTTCTTGTTCCGCTCGACTCCTCAGAGAGTGTCAATCTTTTTTCAATTCCATTCTCCAGAATATGCTTTGTATATATATCATTAACAGTCCCGTCATCATTGTACTCAACCTCAATACCGCTTATGTCTATTCCCATAGACTGTATTACATTACAGATTCTGGCATTATCATGTTCAATCTGATCCACCAGAATCTGGCGGTCCTTATCCGGTCTGTCAAAATTCATTATTCGGATTTGAAGAAAGAAACTTATTGCCATATCAACTATTTCAATATTCTTAAACATTGAAATATACGATAACAGTGGAAGGCTTTCATTCATGTTCTCAAGATCAACGCCATTCAGTTCATCACAAACATATACCCCATCCTCATCCCGCTCAAAAACCGGCTTTATTTCATCACCTTTCTGAATGTAGAGATTTTCCGTAAGAATCGCCTCATTATGGCATGAAAGCTCATATCTGTACTTAGAATCCTTTACCCGAAAAAGAATGCTGTAGTTAGTTGGTCTGTTCTTTCCATCATCATCCAGCTTATAATATGTTTCTGCATGTCTGTCCTGTAAGCTGCTCTGTAGCTGTGCTATAGATGCCTCGCCAAGCTGTTCGTTCTTTTTCTTCATGTAAGCTAATTGTATTACCGGACTAAGCACAATATTACGCAAAGAGTTCAGTGCCATGAGGACGCTGCTCTTACCGCCTCCATTAGGTCCATAAATCACTGACACCGGCAATAATTTATCATTATCAACATGTATAAGTGTAGCATCAAATTCATTTATTGGCTTTGCCGTAAAATCCAATATTGCCTTATTCTTATATGAGCGAAAATTATCAAATGCAAATTCATAAATCATAGGTCTGCCTCCGTGAGATTTTTTCTCATACACATTATATAATATTAAAAAAGGGCTTTCAATATATTGTGAGAAAAAATCTCACGCATTTTATTACACGCTTCTACACGCCTACATTGCTATACCCCCTCACTCTCCCAATCTCAATCTCCTCCCCGTCATCCAGCACAATAACCCCATTATACTCGTCAATCTTCCTTACATTGCCCTCAACTGCCCTGTACTCGCCGCCCTCCTTGCGTGCATCAGGCACAAAGTACGTGAGCTTAACGGATACGCTGCCTGCTTTTTGCAAGAGTCTTTCCTTAGTCATGTTAAGCTCTCTGTTGATTATCTCCTTAACACTATCGTCAAGCTCAATCCACTGTGATGTCTGTCTTACTGCCTCCTCAAGGCATTCCTCATACCCGGTCAGGGCGGCAAACGGTGAGAACTGGGCTGCACGCATGTCACTGCTCATGCGCGGATGTGTCATAGATACGTGATGCGGAAGGTCTATTATATCATCATAATTACCACTATCATTATCACTCATGCCCTGTGGCCTCCAATCTGTGAATTACGCTGAATCGTTGTTGCTCCCTCCTCGTAATTCATGCCCTTAAGAATAGCATTCTTGCCATATCTTTTCTTAATGTCAAGAACCGCCTGCTGCATACGGTCATCTTTTTCGATTATATCCTGCATCTCTTCTTCCTGCTTCTTACGCTCATCATAACCGTCAAAGCCCGGCGTATCAAAAAGGCTTAGCTGTTCATAGCTTTCTGTTGTATTGTTATGAGCTGATGTCCCCGGTCCTGCCGAATGCGGCACCACATGATTAGCCGTAATGTTGATACGTCTTATAAGAAGTCCGGGATTGGTTATACGCTCATACAGCTTAGTTGCAGAATCTATCAGTATTCTTGAGGAGGATGTACACACAGGCAGATTCCCGGTACCGTGTGCCGGCTTCGGAATCCTTCTTCCGTACCTGTCAGCAGTTACCTCACCATAATAATTACGTGCAATATCAGGATTACTGAGATTATCTATGTCATATCCTATCGTCAGGACAAGCTGGTCCGTCACAAGCCCTTTGCCTGCGAGGTCAAGCGCAAGCTGATCTGCCATCTCACGCACCACAAGTCTGGTTCCCTCATAATCATACGGGCAGTGCAGAACCTGTCCCGAACCTATGCTGTTAGACTCAGGTCTGTACGCCTTAATCTGAGCCATTGTACATGGTTCATATCCCCATGCGTGGTCAATAAGAAGCTCCGCATTCACGCCAAACATCTTATAGAGCAGCTCTTCATTATAAAAATCTCCCGGACTGCCAACAGAACATCTTGCTATATCTCCCATTGTGCAGATGCCTTTTTCCTCAAGCTTCTTCGCATATCCACGCCCTACGCGCCAGAAATCCGTAATAGGCCTGTGATTCCAGAGCTTCTTTCTGTACGCCGCTTCATCAAGAAATGCAATCCTCACTCCATGCTCATCCGGTCTGGCATGCTTGGCTTCTATATCCATCGCAATCTTACATAGGTACAGATTCGTCCCTATCCCTGCCGTTGCCGTAATTCCTGTCTGTTCATACACATCCCGTATCATCTTAGACGCAAGCTCCCGCGCAGTCATCCCATACGTTCCGAGATACGGTGAGGCATCAATGAACACCTCGTCAATCGAATATACGTGAACATCCTCAGGTGCCACGTATTTCATGTAAATATTGTAAATGCGTGTGCTGTATTTCATATAAAGCGCCATTCTCGGAGGTGCCGTTATATATCCGACAGCTACATCCGGGTCGGCCGCAATTACCGATGCATCGCATGAGCTCTCCGACAGCCTGCGTCCTCCTGCGGCGGTACGCCTCATAGCATTAACCTCACGCACTTTCTGTACAACCTCAAAAAGGCGCGCTCTCCCTGGAATCCCGTAAGCCTTAAGAGATGGTGAAACGGCAAGACATATTGTCTTCTCCGTTCTTGATGCATCCGCAACTACAAGATTCGTTGTAAGAGGGTCAAGCCCGCGCTCCCTGCATTCAACCGAAGCATAGAATGACTTCAGGTCTATTGCTATATAAATATGTTCTTTCATCCGTCCATGCTCCCTTTTAGTCATAACATTAACCATAATCATATATTAAGAATAGCATATCCGGATTCATTTTTCCATATGTAATCGAACAAAAGTTTGTTATTTTAATTTATTTTTTCGTATCATTACATAATCATATGCAGTATTTCCTGACACAATCATCCACAAGTGCCGTCCAATCCTTAGGATAGCATGCAAGCAGCTCCTCATGCTGCATATCCTGCTCTATGATTACAGGATTTTTAAAATATTTTTTATATCTGTCAATATACTTGCCACCCATTTTCCGGGCATAGAATACACATATCGTTGTACCCTCTGCCGATATTCCATCATCAAGCGGCGTTATAAGATCCGTGTAGAACTGATTGTAAATGCTTTTCTTAGAGACAAACCGCATGTCATTGCTCCCAACGCCAAACAGCCCCAGCATCTTATCCATATATTCACTCTGATTTTTCTCCATGCGCTTTCTTAATATGCGCGGCAGCTCGCCCGTCTGCATAATCTTATAAAGCATGGGCGTGACAATGCGGCTTTGTATTGTGGCTGTCAATACTCCTGCCTGATCCATATCAGAACTTCCTATAATTCCGCACCCGATATGCACTCTTTTACGCTGTATCATCAGTCCGACAAATGAGCCTCCAAGCGAACAGCCATACACTGCATCCACACTTCCGCCAAGCTTTTCAATAATATAGTCCTCTATCCTTTTGCACTCATCTTCCTCGCTTATGAAGGTCTCACTGCCGCCTGCATTTTCATCAAAGCCGGTAAACGAAACTACATTTACATAGTATCTGTCCGAAAGCAGCGGGATGACTTCTCCAAATGTCTTAAGATAGTGACAGCATGTGCCGGGAATAAGCATTATACTTCTGTTATTTTTGTCACCATATGTGTATACTCTCATAATAAATCATGTTCCTTTCCGTGTTGCAGATTCCATATATTAGTCCATGTATTAATAAGATTATACTACTCCTGCCGGCATTTTTATCTGTGCTTATCAATCATTTTTTCGCAAAAAACACCCGGCGGTCAGGTGTTAGAATCTGTCCGCCGGGTGCTCCGGTTATTACTCGTGGGTATTATGGTTACCCTTCAATAGCTACATACTTCTTCTGAGGTACTTCCTTCTTAACTTCCTTAGGAACATTAAGTGCAAGTATACCATTCTCGTACTTAGCATGTATGTCATTCTCTGTAACATCTTCGCCTACATAGAATGTACGGCTCATGCTGCCGGCATAACGCTCTCTTCTGATGTACTTATCCTTCTTGTCCTTCTCATCCTTGTCAAGTCCCTTCTCGGCACTGACTGTAAGATATCCGTCATGAAGTTCAATCTGAATCTCATCCTTGCTGAATCCCGGAAGGTCAATATCAACATCATAGCTGTCTCCACTGTCCCTGACATCTGTCTTCATCATATTCTTTGCGTGCTTTCCGTAAAGCTCCTTATCAATATCAGGAAATGTAAATCCCATCCAGTCATCAAATAAATTCTCTCCAAAAATACTAGGTACTAACATAAGTCATTCCTCCTTTATATTAACTAGCTTTGTTTTCTTTGTTCTAGATGTAATATAACACTTATTGTTAGCACTGTCAATAGGCGAGTGCTAATTTTTTTAAAATTTTTTTAAAATTTTTTACATACCTATACTTTCCAGCACTCCCCTGATTCCTTCCGCGCATGTTCATATTAACCACCATTACACCGTCCGGATTGAGGTGCTCCTTTACGAGTGTAAAGAATTCAACCGAAGACATTTGAAAAGGAATTGTTATATACTGATAAGCGTCAACCATTATCACGTCATACTTTTTATCAGTTGCGTTCAGAAATGCCCTTCCGTCATATGTTGTGACCGGGATATCATCGGCAAGCGAAAAATATTTTCGTGAAAGTCCCGTTATCTTCTCGTCAATCTCAATTCCTTCTATCGTCATATCTCCAAAATACTTTCTGCACTGTGTGGCATAAGTTCCCGTTCCCATGCCGAGAATAAGCACGTCCATGTCTGCCGCTGACTTATTCTCCATCATGAGGGGCGCTGCCATAGCGTAATCGTAATACATTCCCGTAAGCCTGTCATTCAGCCGTCCTTCCGCCATATATATTGCCGAGTGCCATCGCAATCATAATTGTACCTATAATAATGGTCCATACAATCTGTGATGAACTGAAATAAGGCGCGAGAAGCCTGCTCTGCTTAGTATCTGCCTTTGCTGCTTCTGTTGTTTTTACATCATCTGCTGCCTTTGCTGCTCCTGATGTTACTTCAGTTGCCGCCTTAGTAGTTACAACTGTTGAACTTACTGTACTGCCTGCATTTGCATTGCTGTTTGTATTGCTGTTTGCATTGCTGTTTGCATTATTATTTGTACCGCATCCTGCAAGTAGTCCTACTGTCATAATAATTGTCGCTGCCATGCATATAATCTTCTTTGTTTTTATATTAATCTACATTCCGCAGGCACAAAGTGCCGGAGGAATCGCGAGCCAAATGTCAGATTTGGCTCTGCGATAAATGCTATTTGTGGCGCCTGCGGCACAAATAGCTGTGTGAAAAATCAGATATCAATCTGTATTTTTCACACTAATCTCCCTTTCTGAAGTCAAATACATTGAAGTTCTCTTCCATTCTCTCTATGTGCGTAGACTTAGGTATAACAACGATTCCACGCTGGATATGCCAGCGAAGCATTACCTGTGCAGGTGTCTTACCATATTTCTTCGCAATCTCTGCAATAACTTGATTATCAAATGTGCCTCCCATGCCTTCGCCAAACGGAGCCCATGCTTCGAGCTGTATTCCGTATCTGTCAGCCCATTCCTTCATTTCCTTCTGCTGATTGTATATATGTGTTTCTACCTGATTAACCATTGGCTTAATTCTGTTAAATGAAGCAAAATCAACCATCCTGTCCACATAGAAGTTAGAGATTCCGATTGCTCTTATCTTTCCTTCATCATACAATTCCTCAAGCGCCCTGACTAATATGACATATGAAAATTTAAAATTTTACTGCAATGAAGGTCTTGTTCCCAACGTCAAACGTGACAGCAGGAATTACCGTGTATTTGACGAACATGATATCAAATGGATTCAGAGCCTGAACTGCCTTAAAAATTGCGGTATGAGCATTGCCGAGATGAAACAATATCTGACACTCTGCATGAAGGGTGAAGCTTCAATACCTGAGCGTAAAAAGATTCTTGCTGATAAAAAAGAAGCCCTGCTCCGGTCTATCGAAGGACTGCAAAAAGCAGTTGAGTATATCGACTGGAAGCAAAGCTTCTATGATGATGCATTATCCGGGAAAACCGAATATTATAGTAATCTTGTACCTGAATTAATGAAATAGACTTTAATAATCAACATTTAATAAAACAATACCGCCGAGATTTTTAATTTTTTCTCTTCCAGTTCAGCAGCAGTGCGGAATTAATTATAACCAGCACCGAGCCTGCATTATGCACAAGTGCACCTATGACGGGATTAAGTATTCCCGTTATTGCAAGTATAATCGCGACAAAGTTAAGCGTCATTGAAAATGTAAGATTGCATTTTATTGTAAACATCATCTTACCCGCAAGTGCAATAAGATGCGGAAGCTCCTTAACGTCATCATCGACAAGTGCTATATCTGCCGCATCGACCGCAATGTCGCTTCCAACGCCTCCCATAGCTATTCCCACGTTGGCTTTTTTGAGTGCCGGAGCATCATTTACACCGTCACCGATCATGCATACAGCCTCGTTGTTATTCTGGTACGCTTCAATT
Organism: uncultured Bacteroides sp.; assembly: GCA_945865495.1. Lineage (GTDB taxonomy): Bacteria > Bacillota > Clostridia > Lachnospirales > Lachnospiraceae > Bacteroides_F. Next base: position 9,675 of record CAMBEF010000041.1, read on the forward strand.
CTGTTAAGCTTATCCTCAGGCAGACAGTCCGCATAGAATTCATCAATTCCAAGCTTTCTGGCGATTGATGCCGCTGCATTGGCATGATCCCCTGTAAGCAGCACAGGTTTCACTCCGAGAGTCTTAAGCTCTTTTATCATTCCCTCGCTCTCTTCTCTCATTGTATCTGAAAGTGCGATATAACCTGCTGCACTGCCGTTTACAGCAACGTATATTATCGTGCAGCCTTCATTAATATATGCGCCTGCTTCCTTCTGCAATTTCTCAGAAAGCTTTATCGAGTTCTCCTCAAACATCCTTGAATTGCCTGCCGTTATCTGATTTCCGTCAACCTCTGCCATGACACCTCTTCCCAGTATCATGTTAAAATCAGTTACCTCCGGCACAGCTTTTCCTGTTGTCTTTTTATAACAGTTCACAACTGCCTTTCCGAGCGGATGCTCAGACATTTTCTCTGCTGCCGCACACATTTCATATATCATGTCATTATCAAATCCTGCATCACAGCTTACCGCCGCTCTCACCTCAGGCATTCCGTATGTAAGTGTTCCTGTCTTATCAAATGTAATTCTCGAGACAAGTGCAAGTCGCTCAAGAGCATCGCCCTCACGCACAAGAAATCCGTGCTTTGTAGCGTTGCCTATCGCAGCCATGATTGCCGTAGGTGTTGCAAGCACAAGTGCGCATGGACAGAAAACAACAAGTATCGTAACGGCTCTTATTATCTGACCGGAGATAAGCCATGTAAGCACTGCCGCCGTAAGTGCTATGACTAATATCCATGTCGCCCATCTGTCGGCGACACCGACTATCTTTGCCTTGCCTGCATCAGCGGACTGCACAAGACGTATCATTCTCTGGATAGCGCTGTCATCACCTACCCTTACCGCCTTCATTTCAAATGCGCCGAACTGATTCACTGTTCCTGATGAAACCTCATCTCCGGCAGCCTTATCGACCGGAAGTGACTCACCTGTCATTACTGCCTGATTTATTGAGGTCTGCCCTTTCGTTATTATTCCGTCAACAGGAATCGTCTCACCCGGAAGTACCCTTAAAATATCTCCTATTGCCACCTGCTCAGCAGGAATAATATTTTCTGTGCCTTTGTTAATAACTCTTGCAGTCTGCGGCGTAAGCTTAACAAGCTTTTCTATACCCGCTCTTGCCTTAGCCACTGTAAGCTCCTCAAGCAGTCCGCCTAGCTGCATGATAAATGCGACTTCTCCCGCGGCAAAGTCCTCACCTATGAGCACAGACGCTATAAGTGCAAGTGACACAAGCACATCTGCCTTTATGTCAAATTCCGTTACAAGTCCTATTACGGCTTCCAGAATAATCGGCACACCGCAGAGTATTATCGCAATCCACGATGCATCAAACGGCAGCGGATTGACCTTTATAATACTCAGTATAAGCGCTGCTGCCGATATCACAAGCAGTGTAATGTCTTTCTTCGTTCCGCCAAGCTCAAGCAGATGCTCCAGCTTCTCCATTAATTTTTTCATGACTCTCTCCTTGTTATGCAGCTTTATCAATGCAGCTTTTTTGATTTTTAAATTTCTACACAATATTGTGGGACATTTCTTATGTCATGTGTAATATACCTATAGAGGTATAGGTTGTTAATATTGTATGAGCGATTTTATTGATAAAGTTTGTCATTAATATTTGTTGCTAAGCTTCTTTGACAGCTAAGAGTCCGCTCTTAACAAACAAAAAAGGACGTACCGTAGTGATACATCCTCTTCATACATTCTCTTTCCTGAAAATCTTTTAAGTTCTGTTAATCTGCTTATTCAACCATGTGAAGCCGATTACAATTCAATTATTTCATATTGGCAAATCTCTCAACTGCCTTTGTAAAGCTCTCTATTGTCTTATCCGCATCCCCATGCTCTATTCCGTCCCTGACGCAATGCTTTATATGACCTTCAAGAACCACCTGACCCGCCTTGTGAAGCGCTGACTTGGCTGCGTTAATCTGTGCAAGCATATCCTCGCATGGCACGTCCTCATCAACCATCTTGTCTATTGCCTTAACCTGGCCTATTATCTTTGCAAATCTTTTGTGCAGATTATCTGCATCCATACACTGTTTCATATATTAACTCCATTTCTGCGCCGCTTTTCACACAAATATCCATTCTGCAGGCACAAAGCTCTGATTTGATTTATCCCTATTATATTGATATTTGCACTTTAAGTCAAACATGTGCGAATGACCGGCTGAAATAGTAACTTTGTCTGTTGCAGATGTCTTATTATTTTTCGCCGCATTGCAAACTTTATATTGTAGTTTTGAAAACTATGTGTTATTATATCAAATAACAAATATATTTGCATTAACTGATTAACTCATTTATTTTACGAAAGGTATTATTACGATGTTTAAGATTTTAACTGACAGTGCATGTGATCTTGATAAGGAATACGTTGCAAAGCATGATGTTGACGTAATTCCGTTATACATTACGACAGACGGACAGAATTATCTCAAGGATGGAGAGGAACTCTATTCAAGAGACCTTTACAGAAGAATGGTAGAGGAGAATGTATTTCCTAAGTCTTCTCTTCCTTCTGTACAGGATTATGTAGACCACATGATGCCTTATGTAGAGAAGGGCTTACCTGTTATCTGTATTACAATCTCTACATCACTCAGCGGTTCGTATAATTCAGCCCAGACTGCCCGTGACATTGTTCTTGATGAGCATCCTGATGCTGTTATTACAGTTATGAATTCAACAACCAACACTGTAACACAGGGACTTTTTGTCAACGAAGCCGTAAGAATGAAGGAAGCCGGTCTTACATACGAAAAGACTGTAGAGAATCTTGAGAAGCTTAAGGAGTCAACAAGAATCTTCTTTACAATAGGCTCTCTCGATTATCTGATTAAGAACGGACGTATCGGTAAGCTTGCACTTCTCATATCAAGCAAGATTAAGATTAAGCCTACAATAATCATGAAGGACAACGAGATTGGTCTTGGCGGAGTAAGCCGTACACGTGCCAAGTCACTTGCATCAGTTATTGAAGTTGCCAAGAAGTATTTTAACGAGCCGGGCCACAATGTTAAGGATTATAACTTTGTCGTGGGCTGGGGATATGACCTTGAAGAAGCTGCACAGTTCAAGAAAGAGATTGGAGATGCGCTTGGTGTGACATTCAACGAAGAGATTGGTTCACAGATTGGCGCAGTAACGGTATGCCACACAGGTCCTTACTCTCTCGGAATCGGATGTATCCGCAAGTATGAGACATTGTAATTGTTATTTAGTTTTAATCTAACCGGTTACAATTTAACCGCTATTTATATTTATTTATATTACTTGTAACAAAACAAAAGCCGGAAGTATACCGATTAATCACACTGTTTAATCGGTATGCTTCCGGCTTCTGTTATCCGGTGAATATCATGTAAATATATATTATATATATTCATCACTGTTACAATCACAGCATCTTATTACGTCTTAACCAGAACGCAACAACGATGCATATCACCACTATCATCACACATATTATCATAAAGCCGTTAATATCATTGGCAAACGGCATTCCCGCAACATTCATTCCATACAGACCGGATATTACGGTAGGAAAAGCCATTACAAGTGTAATCGAGGTAAGATACTTCATCAC
>CAMBEF010000042.1 GCA_945865495.1 uncultured Bacteroides sp.
CAAGCGGTGCAGGCGGACAGCATATTAATAAGACATCATCAGCTATAAGAATAACACATCTGCCTACAGGAATCGTTGTACAGTGCCAAAATGAGCGTTCACAGCATCAGAACAAAGACAAAGCCATGCAGATGCTGAAGGCTAAGCTGTATCTCCTTAAACAGCAGGAGAATGCTGAGAAGACATCTGATATACGTGGCGATGTCAAGGATGTTAATTTCGGAAGCCAGATACGAAGCTATGTACTTCAGCCATATACAATGGTTAAGGATCACAGAACTAATGAAGAAGTAGGCAATGCACAGAGCGTTCTTGATGGCAATATAGATCCTTTTATAACAGCATACCTTAAGTGGCAGGCTGTTAAGGCAGACACACAGGAATAAGCGCATGATGCCCCGGGAGGCGGGGCAGGAATGGAGATTAATATGGCATCTTATGTAAAACCTGTAGTATTCAAGCTTGGTGAGGAATATTATGGAGTAGATATCAATGCAGTAAGAGGAATAGAGAAGGAGATAAGTATAGTTCCTGTTCCTAATTCTGTTGCATATATTAAGGGTATTATCAACATTAGAGGTGAGGTAATACCTGTAATGAACCTTAAGAAAAAGTTCAATATGAAGAATGACGGCGTACCCGGCGGTAATCTGATAATAGTTAAGGTTGGCGAGGTAAGCATTGCTCTTGATGTTGATGAAGTTAACGAGATTGATGACATTGCACCGGAGAATATAGTTGATATGCCTCCTATGATTAAGACCAGAGAGGTAAGCTATTTTGACCGTGTTGCCAATGTGGGAGGACGTCTTATAGTTCTTATAGACATAGATTATCTTCTTACACAGGCTGAGCAGGAAGCAGTTCAGAGCATGACAGAGGAGCTTAAGAAGTAATTATGGGCAGAGTGCAGCATTTTGACAGAAGTGCAGGAATATTAATGCCTGTAAGTTCTCTTCCGTCACCGTACGGAATAGGAACTTTCGGCAGGGCAGCTTATGAATTTGCGGATTTTGTGGCAGAGAGCGGACATTCATACTGGCAGGTGCTTCCTCTCGGACAGACGAGCTATGGTGACAGTCCTTATCAGTCATTCTCCGCATTTGCAGGCAATCCGTATTTTATTGATTTTGATATGATTACGGATGAGGGGCTTCTTGAGGAAGGTTATGCGTCAGAATTTGACTGGGGCAGCAACGAGAAGTATGTTGATTACGGCAGACTGTTTGAGTCCAGATATATAGTTCTTGACCGGGCATTTCAGAACTTTATGTCAAAGTGCAGTGCAGATGGGGAGCTTAGTGGCAGCTATACGGAATTCAAGCTGGCTAACCATTTATGGCTTGATGAATATTCACTGTATATGGCATGCAAGGAACATTTTGGCTATGTCTCATGGACAGAATGGGATGATGATATAAGGCTCCGCAAACCGGAAGCTGTTACGAAGTATACGCAGCTGCTGGCTGACCGAATTGAATTCTGGGATTTCTGCCAGTACAAGTTCTTTGAACAGTGGAACAGGTTAAAATGCTACGTTAACGCCAGAGGCATACAGATTATCGGTGACATCCCGATATATGTTGCACCGGACAGCGCAGATGTATGGGCACATCCGGATGTATTTCTTCTGGATGAGAACTTAAGACCGCTCAAGGTTGCGGGAGTTCCACCTGATGCATTCACGGATCTCGGACAGAAGTGGGGGAATCCGATATACAACTGGGATAATCTCGCTGCTGACGGATTTGGATGGTGGAAGCGCAGGATGCAGGCGCAGGCGGCACTTTATGATGTGATAAGAATAGATCATTTCCTTGGTATTGTGAAGTATTACACGATTCCACCGCTTAACCCTGATGCAAAGCAGGGAGAATACAGGCAGGGACCGGGCAGGCTTCTTACTGATGCAATCAATGAGGCAATCGGTGACAAGAGAATAATTGCTGAGGATCTTGGTGTTGAGATGCCGGAGGTTACCGGCATCCTGAAGGATAACGGTTATCCGGGAATGAAGGTTCTTGAATTTGCATTTGACGGTAACAGAAGGAATCCGCATCTGCCGTATAACTATACAAGAGATCTGGTTGTATATGGCGGAACTCATGATAATGAGACACTGTATGGGTATTTTACGGAACATTCTGATGATGAACTTAAGTATGCACGGGAATATCTCGATGCAGACACGCCGGAAGAGATGGTCAGGGCAAGCTTCCGTGCAGCTTATGCAAGCGTAGCGGATACTGTTATATTCCAGGTTCAGGATATATTGTGCCTTGATAATTCAGCGAGAATCAATACTCCTTCAACTATGGGGGGTAACTGGCAATGGAGACTGGTCAAGGGACAGCTAACAAGTGAGCATGCCCGTAATATGAGACATCTGGCAGGTATTTATGGAAGAATTAATAATGAGTGATGTAGTGGCGGTTACTAACCGCCACTTGTGCGTTAGAGACTATTTTGGACAGATTGAGGTTGTTGCATCGAGTGGTGTGAATAAGATTATTGTGAGAGAAAAAGACCTTACACCGCAGGAATACAAAGAGCTGTTTATCCGTGTCAGGGATATATGTATTGTACATAAAGTTAAGGCGATACCGCACTACTTCTGGCGGGAGGCAGCACAATGCGGTTCTGATGCCATACATCTGCCACTGGATGTGCTGGGAGAGTGTTATGATAAGCCGGAATTCAGGAAATGTCAGTTTGCCACGATAGGCACATCCGTACATTCTTCGGAGCAGGCATTGGAGGCCTGCAGATTTGGCGCGTCGTATGTAACGGCAGGGCATGTATTTGCAACAGACTGTAAAAAAGGGCTCAAACCGCGTGGACTGGATTTTCTTAAGAATATATGCAGCATATGTGTTCCAAAGGGAGTACAGGTGTATGCTATTGGCGGAATATCTCCTGATAATTACAGGAGTGCACTTGATGCAGGGGCATCAGAGGTCTGCATGATGTCATATACGATGAGGCTCTAGTGCGAAAATTCAGCCTGATACCTGATTTTTCACATACGGGATTTGTGCCTGTGCGCACTTGACCCAAACCCGTTATTCTCAAAAAAGTGCACAGAAATGAGGACTAATGGCTGGAACTATAACACATCTTGTTATTGCGGATATGCTGCTCAAGACGATGCCTGAGGACATATTATCGTGTATTCGTAACAGGTCGCTTTTTTATTGCGGCAATCTTGCACCGGATGCCATAATGGCAAGAGACGGATATGTAAGAGAGATGAAAAAGCATACGCATTTTAAAGACGGAATTCCCGAGGATGAGCTCGCAAAGCCTGAGAATTTCAGACTTTACAGAAGCAGGTTTGAGGGGTTTGCAAGACATTTCCTTGTGGATAATCACAGTAATTATGAGCTGTATCTCGGATATGTGACACATATGCTGGCAGATGAGATATTTATCCTTACTGTGCGTGACAGGCATGTTGAAGTTTTCAGGCGTGAACAGGCTGTGCCTGATTACAAAGAATATTTTACGATGTTTGGACACGATGTAGATCTTAATGACTGGAGACTTTTGAGGGAATATGTTTTTTCGTGCAACATCCTTGAGGCAATACAATCGGAAAATGATTACAGGATAGAAGGATATATTACAAAAGAAGAACTGATAAACAGTAAAAATTACATAATAGACAAGAATTTTAAAGCTCCCCATAAAAACGAGGAGCCAAAGGTGTTCACATATGAAGAAAATTATGAATTCATTCAGCGTGCGGTTGAACGTATAACACGTGCACTCTGCGCAAGATCACTGTCAGTTACGGATGAAAGTGAATCAAGCAGTGCGATGTGATAGCTGCCAAGCATGCTGCCGGCAGTTCTCTCAGCAATCTCTCCGCACACACCGAGCATGATGCATGCCGTAACTGCTGCATCAGAGGGAGCTGCTGACGGTAGAAAACTCGCTGTAAGGACATTGAGCATACAGCCGGTTCCTGTTATGAGCGGAAGCTTTGGGCTTCCGTTTTTTATCAGCCATACATTAATTCCGTCAGAGATTATATCGGTTTTCCCCGTTGCCATTACGACGCAATGTCTTGCGGCAGCCAGAGAACATACTATGGAGCAGTCGGAATCGGTCACGTCTTCATCACCGACGGCATCAATACCTATACATTCAAATGCCTCGTTGCACAAAGCTTTAATCTCGGCGAGATTTCCCTTTATTATTGATGGACGGAAACGTTCAAGATAATTGTGGGCATAATTAAGCCTTAACGTACTGCATGTAATTCCTACCATATCAATAATTACAGGAATGTCTTTATCTGCGGCAGCCTGTGATGCTATGATAATTGACTGCATGCGTGCGTCGGTTATATTGCCCAGATTCACTGCGAGAGCACCTGCGATTGCCGTAATCTCGGCGACTTCGTCAGGATGTTCTGCCATAATCGGCTTGGCACCCGTAAGAAGCACCGTATTGGCACAATCATTAATAGATATCGGGTTAGTTATACAATGAATAAGAGGAGCGCATGATAACGTGCGCTCCCTTATTTCTTTTATTTTCTTAATGTCAACATTTTCAAAATTCATGAAAGTCTCCGTTTTACTGAGCTGCTTCCTTCTTGAAGTTAAGGGCATAATAAATTGCGGCGATAACTATGAACACAGCAGCTATTATATATTTGAGATTATTTACCAGTGTTGATGGATTTGGTACAAAATTATGAACGATTACAACTGTTACAAGGCTTGCGATGAATCCCAATAATCCAATTGCAATTGCATTATTCTTTACGTCTGATTCATTGCCATATGTAGCCGATCCGAGAGCTCTCTGGAACTTGGTGAGAAGTCCGGCTTTTACAAGCTGTCTTAAGAAAATGAAAGCTATACTTCCGCCGATAAGAGTTCCTGCGATAAATGATGGAACATAGAAGAACCAAGTCAGTCCTGAACGTCCCCATATAAATGTCATAACAGGGTAAGATACGATAGCGCCGATTATACCTGTCCCGATGACTTCACCAAGAAAAGCCCACACAAGCTTACCTTTGGACAGACGATAGAACATTCCTGAAAGAAATGCACCGAATATTGCACCTGTAAGAGCAAGAGGAGGAATTCCCATCACTGCCATTCTTATTATACCAATAAGAAGTGCACACAGGAAAGCCCAAAAAGGTCCCATAAGCACAGCGCATGTGACATTGATAAAATGCGCCATCGGGCACATTCCCTCAACACGCAGAATAGGCGATATAACAACACCTAATGCGACCATAAAGGCCAAAAATACCATCTTGAACAGTTTCTGATTTCCTTGCATAACAAACCTTCCTTTCTTCCGGCACAAAAAAAGTGCCTGTACGGCACGCTGAAGATATTCTTACATTCACTAAAATACATTAACCGGAAATCCGGTGCATCCCATTCAAGGTGTCAGGTCTTGCTTCGGAAATTATATCAGGCTGTAAAGCCTTATGTGTGATTAGCGACAAATGTAGAGGAAATCTTCTCCAACGCACTGCAGATAATATTATTATAAATGCCGGTCGAAGCTTGAAAGCTTCCTCTCAATCTGAAACACAGACTCCCATCGCTGTAATCACAAAGCAGATGCTTATGACCGTCTTCTGTAACAATGCCAGGGCGCTCCCCCTTTCATCGCATCCGGATACTGCACGGATAGAAGACATATTTAATTATATTGGAAAAGGAATGAATGTCAAGTGATAAATGGCTGAAATTGAATATTGTATACACAATACATATAAATATTGTTAATTAAACAACTAATCAAAAATATTTAAAAAATATATTGACAAATCAAATCGTTTTGTGTATTATTATAATCACAAAAGGACATCACAACAAAGTGTTCAAGAATACAAGACCGGGAGAGATGGCGAGAGCTTCATCCGACTTAGGAACGGTAGAAGATAGGATGATTAGAGAAGATGGCGAGAGCTTCATCGGATTGAGAGAATCTTATATTCAGGCAATAACAATAATGAACAGGAACAATGGCGAGAGCTTCATTGAACTGAAGTGAATTATCGGATATGTAATCAGGGAAGGCGGCGAGAGCTTCACCGGACCGGGATGAGTAACGGAATATTGCAGAACATGGATGTCTAAGTAACGTAGCGCGTAGAGGTAAGCAGATGACCCTAATCTTTAACAGATTAGGGTCATCTGCTTGTTTGCGTTTTAATACATTGCAAATTCCAACTAAAAACTTGCATTTGTATACAATCTATGGTATCATTCTTTCTCAGGTAGACAAATGTATTTCTACTGCATACATTAATGGAGGGTGCAATGCCAGAAGATATTAAATATTATGTCGTAAAGCAGAAGGCTCTGCCCGAGGTGCTGCTTAAGGTAGCCAAGGTCAACCGCCTGCTTGAGAATAAGAAGATTTCCATAGCTGAGGCGACTGAACAGGTTGGAATAAGCAGAAGTTCTTATTACAAATACAAAGAAGACATTTTTCCATTCCGTGACAATGTGCGTGGAAGAACAATTACATTTGTCCTTTCGATGGATGATACACCGGGGCTGCTGTCACAAGTGCTCGGTAAGGTGGCGGAGTACAAAGCTAACATACTTACGATCCATCAGACAATACCGATTAACGGTGTTGCTTCACTTACACTCAGTGTTGATATCCTTCCAATCACCGGTGATTCTTCTAAGATGATAGAAGATATAGAGCAGATGGAAGGCGTAAGGTATCTTAAGATACTTTCAAGAGAGTAATAATATTAATGAAAGGTTTTGGTAGTAGTATGGTTAAAGTAGCAATTTTAGGTTATGGTACAGTTGGTTCAGGAGTTGTCGAGGTCATCAATACGAATGGGGCAGCTATTAATAAGAGAGCAGGTCAGGATATCGAGATAAAGTATGTGCTTGACCTTAAGGATTTCCCGGGTGACCCGATACAGAGCAAGATTGTACATGACATTAATATAATTCTTGATGATCCGGAAGTTAATGTTGTTGTTGAGGTAATGGGCGGAATTGAGCCTGCGTATACATTTGTAAAGGAAGCACTTGCAAGAGGCAAGAGTGTATGTACATCTAATAAGGCACTTGTTGCAAAGCATGGTGCAGAACTTCTTGAGATAGCTAAGAAGAACAACCTTAACTTCATGTTTGAGGCCAGCGTTGGCGGCGGTATTCCGATTATCCGTCCGCTTAACCAGTCACTTACTGCGGATGAGATTACTCAGATAACAGGTATCCTTAACGGTACAACCAATTACATGCTTACAGAGATGTCAAGAAAGGGTGTTAAGTTTGATGAGGCTCTTAAGGATGCACAGGAGAAAGGATATGCAGAGCGTAATCCTGAGGCTGATATAGAAGGCTACGATGCATGCCGTAAGATTGCAATCCTTACATCACTTGCATTTGGCTCACAGGTTGATTTTGAGGATATCTATACAGAGGGTATCACAAAGATTACAGACACAGATTTCAAATATGCAGACAAGATGGGATATGCAATCAAGCTTCTTGCTACAAGCCATAAGGTAGATGATGTTGTATATGCAATGACAGCACCGTTTATGATAAGTGAATCACATCCACTCTACAGCGTTAACGGAGTGCTTAACGGCATCTATATCAATGGCAATGTCCTTGGAGATGTAATGTTCTTCGGTGCAGGTGCAGGAAAGCTTCCTACAGCCAGTGCTGTTGTGTCAGATATCGTGGACTGCGCAAAGCATATGGGCAAGAATGTAATGACGGTATGGAGTTCAACTAAGCTTGAGCTTGGCGATATATCGGATTTCAAGAGAAAGTTCTTTGTAAGAGTTTCAGGAACAGTTAATGATAAGCTTACAGAGGTCAAGAATGCGTTCGGCAATGTAGATGTAGTAATGGTCGACGGACTTGATAATGAATTTGGATTTGTTACTGAGGTTATGAGCGAGAAGGCATTTGCAGATGCAGAGTCAAAGGTAGAAGGTGTTCTTAACAGAATCCGTATTGAGGGTTAATTGAGAACATATAAATAGGAGGATATGAGGATGATAAAGGTAGTAAAGTTCGGCGGAAGCTCACTTGCAAGTGCTGAGCAGTTCAAAAAGGTTGGAGACATAATTAAGGCTGATGCGGATAGAAGATATGTTGTTCCTTCTGCACCGGGCAAGCGTTTTAAGGAAGATACAAAGGTTACTGACATGCTTTACAAGTGCTATGCGCTTGCAGAGGAAGGCAAGCCTTTTGATAAGGAGCTTAAGGAGATTAAGGAAAGATACATGGAGATTATCCATGGACTTAAGCTTAAGCTTTCACTTGATGAAGAATTTGCTGTTATCAAGAAGAATTTTGCCGCTAAAGCTGGCAAGGACTATGCAGCATCAAGAGGTGAGTATCTCAATGGTATAGTTATGGCCAATTACATCGGATATGAGTTCATCGATGCAGCTACAGTAATTTTCTTTGATAAGAATGGAGCTTTTGATGCCGATAAGACACAGAAGGTGCTTTCAGCAAAGCTTGCCAAGACAGAACGTGCAGTCATTCCGGGGTTCTATGGCGCAAAGCCTGATGCCAGCGTTAAGACATTTTCAAGAGGCGGTTCAGACGTAACAGGCTCAATTGTAGCTAAGGCTGCAAGTGCTAATGTATACGAGAACTGGACAGACGTATCAGGTTTCCTTATGGCTGATCCGAGACTCATAGAGAATCCTAAGGGAATCACAATAATTACATACAAGGAGCTTCGTGAGCTTTCATACATGGGTGCTTCAGTACTTCATGAGGATGCTATCTTCCCTGTACGTAAGGAAGGAATTCCGATTAATATCCGTAACACTAATGCACCTGAGGATGCAGGTACAATGATAGTTGAGAATACATGTCATAATCCTGAACACATCATCACAGGTATTGCAGGTAAGAAGGACTTCGTTGCAATCAACATTGAGAAGGATATGATGAACTCAGAGATAGGTTTTGGACGCAAGGTCCTTCAGGTGTTTGAGGAAAATGGTATCTCATTCGAGCATATGCCTTCAGGAATTGATACGATGACAATCGTTGTACATAAGGATGAATTTATCGATAAGGAACAGAAGGTACTTGCCGAGCTTCACAGGGCAGTACAGCCGGATTCAATAGATCTTGAGGCTGACATCGCACTTATCGCCGTTGTTGGACGCGGAATGCGTAACAACTCAGGCATTGCAAGCAATATCCTCGGAGCACTTGCCAAGGCCAAGATTAACATTAAGATGATTGATCAGGGTTCAAGTGAGCTTAATATCATCATTGGTGTGCGCAACAGATATTTTGAGGATGCAATCAGAGCTATCTATGACCTTTTCATCCAGAAGTAAGCTGTTGAAAATTGAATATTTAAAATGTTTAAAATGATTTTTTGATAAAAATTTCCAAATAAAAACTTCCGCTGCCCGGACCATCATAGTTGATGGATTGCCGGATGGCGGAAGTTTTTTGATGTACAGGGTACAGTTTGTATAAAGCTGTTTAAATGCCTGAATGGATATTATCTGAAAAGATTCATAATATGCAGTGTGTTGCCTGAAGTACCGTCATATGGAATGCTGTATTCCTGCTGGTACTGCTGCATAATAGAATTCATCTGTTCCATGAATTCCGGATTCTGTAACATTACAAGAACCATCCAGAACAGAAGCAGTGATAATATCAGAAATATTATTCCAAGTGTCAGTCCGGCGGTTGCTTTGCCGTCAAAATGACCAATGTTGATTCTTGATATGATTGCAAATACAATTGCCACAACTGCAAATATGATTCCGAACCAAACAGTCATACAACCGGGAATTGCAAGTATACCGAATACAAGCGAAGCGGTTCCAAAACCATTCTTAGGCTTTGGTGGAACCGGCTGCATCTGCGGAGGCATCTGTGGGGGAGTCTGCTGTGGCGGAGTCTGCTGCGGCTGCTGGTTTATTGTATTATCATTCTCATCGTAATTATAATCATCCATCTTAATCTCCGTTCCTGCCCGTTTTACGGGCATGTCTGTTCTGTGTTAAGGCGCAAATTCCGTGTGCGGAAAACTTTGATTTTTTGCACTATTTTCATGTATTATACCAAAAAAGGCTATTGATTGCAAACAATCAGTGTTTTTGGTATAATATATGCAAATTACCGGAGCTATCCGGCACTGGAGGACATAATGGATATTAATAAGAAACTTGCGGAAGAACTTAATGTTAAGGTTAGTCAGGTCGAGGCGGCTGTCGGGCTTATAGATGAAGGATGTACGATTCCGTTTATAGCCAGATATCGTAAAGAGGTTACGGGAAGCATGAATGATGAGGTGCTTCGTAATCTTGACGAGAGGCTTAAGTATCTTCGCAATCTTGAAGATAGAAAAGAAGCTGTTATTTCATCAATAGAGGAGCAGGGGAAGCTTACTGATGAGCTTAAGGCACAGATACTTCAGGCGGAGACGATGGTTCTTGTAGAAGACCTTTACAGACCTTATAAGCAGAAGAAGAGAACAAGAGCAACAATAGCTAAGGAGAAAGGGCTTGAGCCGCTTGCAGATTATATCATGGAGCAGAAGGCAGAAGAGCCTGTGGAGCAGAAGGCGGAAGGCTATGTTAATGACGATACGGTCAAGAGTGTTAAGGATGCAATAGATGGAGCTAAGGATATAATTGCGGAACGCATTTCTGATGTTGCGGATTACAGAACATACATAAGAGAAATTACAATGAAGGAAGGAACTCTTGTTACGGCTGCCAAGGATGAAAAAGCAGAATCTGTATATGAGATGTATTATGAATTCTCGGAGCCTCTCAGCAGAATTGCAGGCCACAGGGTTCTTGCAATTAACAGAGGAGAAGATGAGAAGTTCCTTACAGTTAAGATAGAAGCACCTGAGGACAGAATACTCAGATATCTTGAGAAAAAGACATTGACGGGCGAGAATGAATTTACAACACCTGTTATAACAGAAGCAATAGCTGACAGCTATTCAAGACTTATAGCACCTGCGATTGAAAGGGAGATAAGGAGCAACCTTACCGATGATGCACAGGAGGGAGCTATTAAGGTGTTTGGCAAGAACCTTCATCAGCTTCTCATGCAGCCGCCTATTGCAGGCAAGGTTGTACTTGGCTGGGATCCTGCATTCCGTACAGGATGTAAGCTTGCGGTTGTAGACCCTACGGGTAAGGTGCTTGATACGAAGGTGATTTATCCTACCGAGCCTCATAATAAGGTGGCAGAAGCGAAGGCAGAGCTTAAGAAGCTCATTAAAAAATACGGAGTTTCTGTAATATCGGTAGGTAACGGAACTGCATCAAGAGAGTCGGAACAGATTATAGTTGACCTTATAAAGGAACTGGATGACAGCGTAGAGTATGTCATAACTAATGAGGCCGGAGCTTCAGTATATTCGGCAAGTAAGCTTGCAACAGAGGAATTTCCTGATTTTGACGTTGCACAAAGGAGTGCAGTTTCTATTGCACGCCGTCTTCAGGATCCACTTGCAGAGCTTGTTAAGATTGATCCTAAGTCGATAGGTGTCGGACAGTACCAGCATGATATGAACCAGAAGAAGCTCGGGGAAGCACTTACCGGAGTTGTAGAGGACTGTGTTAACCAGGTCGGAGTCGATCTTAATACGGCATCGGCTTCACTGCTTGAATACATTTCGGGCATATCCAAGACAGTAGCTAAGAATATTGTAGATTACAGAGAGAAGAACGGAAGATTTACTAACAGAAAACAGCTTCTTAAGGTGGCAAAGCTCGGTCCTAAGGCATACGAGCAGTGTGCCGGATTCATGAGAATACAGGGAGGAGATAATCCGCTTGACTCAACAAGTGTGCACCCTGAGAGTTATGATGCAGCTGCACAGCTCCTTAAGCTGCTTGGCTATGATGTCAATGCAATTACGTCCGGTGAACTTGCACAGCTTCACAGTAAGATTGACAGCATGCAGGAGATGGCAGAGAGGCTTTCGGTAGGTGAGATTACACTTGAGGATATTGTAAAGGAACTTGAAAAGCCGGGACGGGACCCAAGAGAGTCTATGCCAAAGCCTATCCTGCGCAAGGATGTTCTTGATATGAAGGACCTTAAGCCGGGAATGATACTCAAGGGAACGGTTCGTAATGTAATTGATTTTGGCGCGTTTGTTGATATAGGAGTACATCAGGACGGACTTGTACACATATCGCAGATTTCCAACAGAAGAATAGAGCATCCTCTTGATGCCGTAAGCGTCGGTGATATAGTTGATGTCAAGGTTCTTGATGTAGATGTAGCCAAGGCGAGAATCTCACTTACAATGCGAATTGACGAGAATACGGATGCATTTACCGGAAGACCGGAAGCTGCCAAGGCTGCTTATGCCAAAGCTGATGCTGCAAGAGAGCAGAAGCGTTCGAGACATAAGGGAGATGGTAACTCTAAGAATGGCACAAGGGGCAGGAACAACGGACGCAATGGCGGTAACAATAACCAGTCCGGCAGAAACGGCGAGCTTGACCTCAGCAGACTCAGCAAGTTTTTCAAATAGTAGGATTTGTGCCTGCAGAATGGAGATTAAAGTGAAGGTTGAATTTGATATAAATGTTAAAGCTAATGATATTATGAATTATAAGTTCTACCACAAATATCACTCACTCAGTGGGTGGTGTGAGATAGTTCTGGGGCTTATGATGATCGGACTTGGCGTATATGCCGTTATGCATCAGGACACAATGAGTCTGACCTTTGCACTGCTTGCACTGCTGTTTGGAATTGTTTTCCTTGTTGTGATACCATTGCAGTTGATAAGCCACTCTAAGAAGGCAGCTGCTTCGGAGCAGTTTGCAAAGCCTATGCATTATCTGCTTGATGAGAGCGGAATAACGGTGAAGATGGGGGAAGATGAAGCGCATGTTGAATGGAACCGTGTATACAGGGTAAAGGATACAGGCAGATGCATACTTATCTACTTTACACCTACAAGAGCCAATATAATACCAAAGAATGAAGTTACAGATAAGCTTGCGGACATCCGTAAGGTTATGACTGATGGTATTGGCAGATATAAAGTTTCAATAAAATAGTTTATGTGGAATAGAAACGAGGCTGATATATAATGATAATTGAATCGTTCAGTTCAGAAGACACTTACAATCTTGGTAAAAAACTTGCGGCCGGGGCCTGTCTGGGACAGATATACTGTCTGGATGGCGACCTGGGTGTCGGCAAGACAGTATTTACACAGGGATTTGCAGCCGGGCTTGGGATAACGGAGCCTGTCAACAGTCCTACATT
>CAMBEF010000043.1 GCA_945865495.1 uncultured Bacteroides sp.
CATAAATTCTATAACCTCCGTCTATAGGGAACATGCCTGTATATAAGAAAATACATCAGTATTGTACATATATTTTTTAAATATGTCAAAACTGACAAAATATTATGTGTAATTTTGTATACAATTATTTGTGCGATTTTTTATATATTTATTGACCTTATAGTTAAGAATTGGTAAAATTGTACATATGTTTTACACAACATAAATGTTTGGAGGGTTTAGGAAATGGAGGTTTTATTAGTTCTCGTAATAGTGGCAGCGTTGCTGGCACTAGGCTATGCCGCATTCAACTTCGCAAGTGTGAAGAAGATGGATGAGGGCAACGCTCGTATGTCAGAGATAGCAGAGGCAATCAGGGTTGGTGCCAATGCATTCATCACATACGAGTACAAGATAATCGCAGTGGTAGTTGCAATTATTGCAGTTGCATTTGCGGTAATATTCAGTCTGCAGAGCAGCACATTTATGTGGCAGCCGTCTGTATGCTTCGTTATCGGTACGGTAATGAGTGCATGCGCAGGATGGGTTGGCATGAAGATAGCGACATATGCTAATGTCAGGGTTGCCAATGCAGCGAATAAGACAAGAAATATCGGTGAGACACTTAAGGTTGCACTTAAGGGCGGTTCGGTAATGGGACTTTGTGTCGGCGGATTTGCACTGCTCGGTCTTTTTATTGTTTATATAGTATTCGGTATGTTGCTCGGACTGCTTGATATCACGGCACTTACAACGGGCGGACATATATTTACGCAGTGTCTTTCATGCTATGCACTCGGATGTTCAATAGTTGCAATGTTCAACCGAGTTGGCGGTGGTATCTATACTAAGGCAGCAGATATGGGTGCGGATCTTGTAGGTAAGACAGAGGCACACATTCCTGAGGATGATCCGCGTAACCCGGCAACAATAGCTGATAATGTAGGTGATAATGTAGGTGATGTTGCAGGACTTGGCTCAGACCTTCTTGAGTCATATGTTGGTGCAATCACATCATCAATAATACTTGCAGTCAGCCTGTTCCTTTCTAACATTGCTTCAAGCGGAGCTGCTTCAGAGAATATGCTCCAGAAGATGATGTATTATCCGCTTGTATTTGCTGCAATAGGACTTGTTGCATGTATACTCGGTATTGCATATGTACTTCTTAAGAAGGCAACGGATAATCCTCACAAGGATCTTAATATTTCAACATGGGCTGCTGCGGCTATAACAGTTATTGGCGGACTTGTTGTTACATATCTTATGTTTGGCAAAGCAGGTGCAGCGGATATGGCATTTGCAAAGTTTAATGCAGGATGGCTTTCACCATGGATTGCAGCAACACTCGGAGTTGTCAGTGGTGTAATCATCGGAGCTATCGCAGAATACTATACAAGCTATGATTACAAACCTACACAGATTATTGCACAGGCATCTAAGGAAGGCCCTGCACTTACAATCACGCAGGGACTTGCAGTAGGAATGAAGTCATGTATGTATCCACTTATCGTACTTGGTATCACAACATATGCATCTTATGCAGTATCAGGTATGTTCGGTATAGCTATGGCAGCAGTAGGAATGCTTTCATTCGTATCTGCAACTGTATCAGTTGATACATATGGTCCTATCTCAGACAATGCAGGTGGTATTGCTGAGATGTCAGAACTTGATTCAGATGTACGTAACATAACAGATAAGCTTGATTCAGTAGGTAATACTACTGCAGCAATCGGTAAGGGATTTGCAATCGGCTCTGCATCACTTGCAGCACTTTCACTTATGGTAAGTTTCCTTTATGCGTTCCAGCCGGAGGGTTCAACACTTGACCTTAACTTTACGGATCCTAAGATTCTTGCAGGTGCGCTTGTAGGTGCTGCCCTTCCTTATCTGTTCTCAGGTATGCTTATCGAGGCTGTTGCTAATGCTGCCCGTAAGATGGTAGAGGAAGTAAGAAGACAGTTCAAGGAGATTCCGGGAATACTTGAAGGTAAGGCTAAGCCTGATTATAAGACATGTATTGAGATTTCGTCACAGGGCGCTCTTAAGGAGATGAGAGTTCCTGCGATACTTTCAATCCTGTTCCCGCTTGTATGCGGTTTCCTCTTTGGACCGTATTTTGTAGGCGGACTTCTTATCGGTGCAACACTTTCTGCAATCATGCTTGCTATATTTACAGGCAATGCAGGCGGTGCCTGGGATAACGGCAAGAAGTATATTGAATCCGGTGCTATCGAAGGACAGGGCAAGGGTTCACCTGCACATGATGCAGCGGTTGTAGGTGATACAGTAGGTGATCCTCTTAAGGATACGGTAGGTCCTTCACTTGATATCCTGATTAAGATTATGTCAACAGTATCACTTGTTGCAGCAGTACTGTTCAGAGATTACAATCTTCTTGATTGGATTATGAAGATGATGTAATGAATATGTAACCAACACATACATGAGGTCTTGTAAGTTGCTATTATGCGGCTGTACAAGGCCTCTTTTTTGTGCTACAATATCACTAATAAAGTCTTGAATCGTGGGACTTATTATAGTAACCAATAATGTACAATATATGAGGTGAATAATGAAGACATTAATCAAAGGTGGAAGAGTGATTGACCCTGCAAGCGGTAAGGATGGAATATACGATATCCTTATCGAGGATGACAGGATTGCCGATGTTGCCGGAAGTATATCCGCAGAAGCGGATAAGGTTATTGATGCATCGGGATATTATGTTATGCCGGGACTTATAGATCTGCATGTGCATTTCAGGGAGCCGGGTTTTGAGCATAAGGAGACTATAAGAACAGGTGCGATGGCAGCAGCCAAGGGTGGATTCACATCGGTATGTCCTATGCCTAATACGAGACCTGCAGTGGACAACGTAGATACACTTCAGTATATTATAGATAAGGCTAAGGATGTCACAAAAGTTAATATTCTTCCTATCGCAGCAATTACGGCAGGACAGGAAGGAGAATTCCTTACAGACATTGAGAAACTTCACGAAGCAGGAGCCGTGGCACTCAGCGAGGATGGAAAGTCTGTTATGAATGCACGTGTATACAGACAGGCAATGAGGCTTGCAGCTGAGGTTGGAATCCCTATTTTTGCACATTGTGAGGATAAGAATCTTGTCGCAAGAGGTGTAATGAATGCGGGTGCAAGGGCTAAGCAGCTTGGACTTTACGGAATTATGAATGCGGTTGAGGATACAATTGTTGCGAGAGATATTCTGCTTGCCAAGAATACGGGAGCACAGCTCCATCTGTGCCATTGCTCTACGGCAGACAGTGTGCGTATGGTGCAGCTTGCCAAGGAAGCAGGACTTCCTGTAACAGCAGAAGTATGTCCTCATCATTTTACACTTACAGAGGACGATGTTGACGGAACAGATTCTAACTATAAGATGAATCCTCCGGTAAGGACTAAGGCAGACAGGGATGCACTTATTCAGGGACTTGCATCGGATATAATGGATGTTATATCAACAGACCATGCACCACATCATAAGAGTGAGAAGGATCTGCCGTTTGCAGAGGCTCCGTTTGGAATAGTAGGTCTTGAGACATCAGTAGCACTTACCATGACAGAGCTTGTACATAAGGGACATATAACACCTATGCAGATGGCTGAGAAGATGAGCTATAATCCTGCAAAGGTTCTTGGAATAGATAAAGGAACACTGCTTCCGGGCAGGATTGCGGATATTACAATTATCGACCCTGACAAGGAATATGTAATTGACAGTTCCACATTTGTATCAATGGGTAAGAATCAGCCGTTTGACGGGAAGAAAGTCAAGGGTGAAGTAAGATATACACTTGTAGGCGGCGAGGTAATATACGAAGCCTAGATAATAAAACTAAAACGAGAGGTATGAAAGACCATGATTAACAAGCTTGTTGAGAAGATTCAGAAGATGGATGCACCGGTAGTTGTAGGACTTGACCCTACAATGAAGAATATTCCGGATTACATTATTAAGAAGGCTATAGAGGAGTATGGTGAGACTCTTGAGGCAGCCGCTGAGGCAGTATGGGAGTACAACAAGGGAATAGTTGATGCAATCTATGATATCGTTCCTGCCGTTAAGCCGCAGATTGCTATGTATGAGCAGTTCGGACTTGAGGGACTTAAGGCATTTAAGAAGACGGTTGATTACTGCAAGTCAAAGGACATGGTAGTAATCGGCGATGTTAAGAGAGGCGATATCGGTTCAACATCTGAGTCATATGCGATTGCACATCTTGGCAGGGTTACGGTAGGCTCTAAGAGAATTGCAGCATTTGATGAAGATTTTGCAACAGTTAATCCATATCTTGGAACAGATGGAATTAAGCCATTTGTTGATGTATGCAGGGAAGAGAAGAAAGGTATATTTGTACTTGTTAAGACATCCAATCCTTCAAGCGGCGAGTTCCAGGACAGACTTATTGACGGCAAGCCTCTCTATGAGATAGTAGGTGAGAAGGTTAATGAGTGGGGAAGCGACTGCATGGGTAATGATTACAGCTATGTAGGTGCTGTTGTCGGAGCTACATATCCTGAGCAGGGAGAGCTTCTCCGCAAGGTTATGCCTAAGGCATATATACTTGTGCCGGGTTATGGCGCACAGGGCGGTAAGGGCTCTGACCTCGCACATTTCTTTAATAAGGACGGGCTTGGTGCAATCGTTAACAGTTCAAGAGGAATTATAGCTGCGTTCAAGCAGGAAAAATATGCAAAGTTTGGTGCAGAGCATTATGCAGAAGCATCAAGACAGGCAGCTCTTGATATGATTGAGGATATTAATTCAGCAAGAAAATAATAATGCAGGGGCATATTGCCCTAACCGATGAACAAACAAGGAGCAGATATGTCAGACAATTACAGAGAGAATGTAAGCATAGTAAGTCAGGAAAAGCTTGCATCAGATGTATTCAGCATGTGGATACAGACTAAGGATATTGCAAAGAATGCCAGGGCAGGCCAGTTTATATCAGTATATTCAAAGGATGGCTCAAGACTTCTGCCAAGACCTATAAGTATATGTGAGGTTGAAGGTGACAGATTGAGAATAGTATACCGTACTGTCGGCAATGGTACTAAGGAATTCTCAGGATACGGAGCCGGAGATACGCTCGATGTCATGGGACCGCTTGGCAACGGATATACAAAGCTTAATAAGAAAGCTATCCTCATGGGTGGAGGAATAGGTATCCCTCCTATGCTTGAGCTTGCCAGGGAGCTTAAGAACGGTGGATATGATGTGAGTGATGCAGATATAGTACTTGGTTACAGGGATGAGCTTTTCCTTAATGAGGAGCTTGCACAGTACGGACGTGTTACTATTGCTACTGAGGACGGAAGTGCCGGAACTAAGGGCAATGTCCTTGATGCGATAAAGGCTGAAGGAATAAAAGGTGATGTCATATACGCATGCGGCCCTACACCTATGCTTCATGCAATCAAGGCCTATGCAAAGGAGAATGGAATAGAGTGCTACCTCTCACTTGAGGAGAAGATGGCATGCGGAATCGGAGCGTGTCTTGCATGTGTGTGCAAGTCAAAGGAGATTGATGACCATTCACATGTGCATAACAAGAGAGTATGCAAAGAAGGACCTGTATTTAACGCGGAGGATGTTGAATTATGAACACAAAAGTAAATCTTGCAGGTGTTGAGCTTAAGAATCCGGTTATGACAGCATCAGGAACATTTGGCTCAGGTATGGAGTATGCACAGTTTGTAGACCTTAATAAGCTTGGCGCTGTAGTTACCAAGGGAGTTGCCAACGAGCCGTGGCCGGGCAATCCTACACCAAGAATTGCGGAGACTTACGGCGGAATGATTAATGCCGTAGGACTTCAGAATCCGGGAATAGATGTATTCTGCAAGAGAGATATACCATTTCTTAAGCAGTATGATACAAAGATTATTGTAAATGTATGCGGACGCAGTAAGGAAGACTATGTTGAGGTGGTTGAGCGTCTTGCTGATGAGCCGGTTGACATGCTTGAGATTAACATTTCCTGCCCTAACGTAAAAGAGGGCGGAATTGCATTTGGCCAGAAGGCTGAGGCAGCATATGAGATTACGAAGGCAGTCAAGGCAGTCGCAAAGCAGCCGGTAATCATGAAGCTTAGTCCCAATGTTACTGATATAACTGAGATGGCTCGCGCCGTTGAAGCGGGTGGAGCGGATGTTGTATCACTCATTAACACTCTTACAGGCATGAAGATTGACATTAACAGACGTACATTTGCAGTAGCCAATAAGACCGGCGGTCTGTCAGGCCCTGCAATAAGACCTGTTGCTGTACGCATGGTATATCAGGTAGCCAATGCAGTTAAGATTCCTATAATAGGTATGGGTGGAATAACATGTGCCGATGATGCACTCGAATTCATAATGGCAGGTGCGACAGCAGTATCAGTCGGAACAGCGAACTTCCATAATCCTAAGACAACAGAAGAGGTTGCAGCAGGAATTGAAGCTTATATGAACAAGTATAAGGTTGAAGATATTAATGAGCTTATCGGAATTGTGCGATAATGGGTTACACAGATTGCAGACATTACATGAATGACAGATTCTATGAGGACAGATTCCCGGACGGGAGTGTTGTCGATGAGTGGTTTCATGATGTACATGTGCCAAAGCTTGGTGAGCTTGGCAGGCAGTATATACTTACCGATTACGGAATAAATGCTGACGGAAGTATACACACGGAGCAGCTGCAGAAGCTGATAGATACAGCGGCAGATAATGGCGGAGGTGTGATTGTTGTTCCGGAAGGCACTTATCTGACAGGAGCATTGTTCTTCAGACAGGGCGTTAATCTGTATGTTAAGGCGGATGGCATGCTCAAGGGGAGCGATGATATATCGGACTACCCGGTAATTAAGACTCGCATAGAGGGCGAGAGTTGCATGTATTATGCAGCCCTGATAAATGCTGACGGAATTGACGGATTCACGATGTGCGGTGAAGGAACGATAGATGGCAGCGGTCTGAGGTCATGGAAGAACTTCTGGCTCAGAAGAAGCTGGAATCCTGCCTGCACCAATAAGGACGAACAGAGAGCGCGGCTTGTATATATATCAGGCTGTACCAATGTTACGGTTGCAGGGCTTAGATTGCAGAATTCGCAGTTCTGGACCAATCACATTTACAAATGCAGTCATGTCAGATACATCAACTGTTCAATATTCAGCCCCAGAACGCCCGTGAAAGCGCCAAGCACTGACGCAATAGATATTGATGCATGCAGCTGTGTGCTTATAAAGGGATGCCGCATGGAGGTCAATGATGATGCCGTGGCACTCAAGGGCGGCAAGGGACCGTGGGCGGATGAGGCACCGGAGAATGGTGCTAATCAGAATATTATTATCGAAGACTGCACATTCGGATTCTGTCATGGCTGTCTGACGTGCGGCTCTGAGTCGGTGCATAACAGAAATATCATAATGAGAAGAATCAATGTGCAGGACGGATATAATCTTCTGTGGCTTAAGATGCGGCCTGATACGCCCCAGCGTTATGAATATATTCTGATTGAGGATGTAAGTGGCAGGACGGATAATTTTATAAATATTAATCCGTGGACGCAGTTTTTCAATCTGCAGGGACGCAGCGATGTTCCGCTTTCGTATGCGGGACACATTATGATGAGGCAGTGTCAGTGCGAATGCATCAACGCTTATAATGTGCAGGAGGCACACGAACAGTATATTCTTGAGGATATCAGGCTTGAGGACAACTGTATAAAACAGCCGGAGAACCATAATCTGAGTGAAGATAATTTGAGCAATAACTTGCACACACAGGCTGAATAATGTATACTTACAAATGATTTTAGTTGACTAAACAGTGCGCAGACGCCTGTATATAAGTGGAGGATGAACGATGGGAATGAATATTGTATGTCTTGACCTTGAAGGAGTACTTGTACCGGAGATTTGGATCGCATTTGCAGAGGCAAGCGGTATTCCGGAGCTTAAGAGAACTACAAGGGATGAGCCGGATTATGATAAGCTTATGAAGTGGAGAATCGGAATCCTTAAGGAGCACGGACTCGGACTTAAGGAGATTCAGGAGACAATTGCAAAGATTGACCCTATGCCTGGTGCAAAGGAATTTCTTGATGAGCTTAGAAGCATTACACAGGTAATTATCATAAGCGATACATTTACACAGTTCGCGGGACCTCTCATGAAGAAGCTCGGCTGGCCTACAATATTCTGCAATACACTTGAGGTTGCTGACAACGGAGAGATTACAGGCTTCAAGATGAGAATTGAGAATTCAAAGCTCACAACAGTTAAGGCTCTGCAGTCAATCGGATATGACACAATTGCAAGCGGAGACAGCCACAATGACCTTGGCATGATCAAGGCAAGCAAGGCAGGCTTCTTATTCAGAAGCACAGAGCAGATTAAGAAGGACAATCCTGAGCTTCCTGCATACGAGACATATGCTGAGCTTATGGATGCAATCAAGAAGGCACTGTAAAATTACAGATAAGGTTTGTGGGAGTGCGCAGCACGGAACAATCCGGAGATATCTGTATTATGGTATGTATTTATTATATTATTAGGGACCTGAGCCGTGAGGCTCAGGTCTTTTTGTAATGGGATGAAAGTATGTTGGAAGAAATACTTAATATTCTCTTGCATATATACAAAATGTTTTGTCATCTGTATCAAGTTTGAAAGCGAATTCTACTGCGGAATATTTCTTATAACTATACGTTGCGATTATTTTCTTGAGGTTTTCGTCTCGGTCATAATCATCACCATCCCAATCAACGAAGTGGTTGGTTATAATATGTTTTATACTTAATATTGTATCACCGCTGCACTGTGAAAAGTCCATACAATCACTCAGGTCAATAGTTTCGCCGTATGCAACTGTTCTTTTTCCGACATTATCTATAAAATCAGAAAGTACGGCTTCTTCACCCGGAACGTATTTGAACCAGCCTACTTTTTTTAAATTGCTGTAGTCAATAGCTGTTACGGCAGATGCAGCTTCTTCTGTAGATGACTGAGCGGAACTTCTGCAGCCGCCTCCGATGCCACAGTAACAGCTTGAGTAGCTGCCTGAGTAGCTGCGACAGTCTGTGTCACAGTGTTTTTCTCATCAGCCTTAGTAGTCTCAGGTGCTTTTGTTGCTGACTGAGTCTGTAACTGTGTCTTTGTGGCGGTCTGTACAGTGGATTCAACGTTGGTGCCGTCTGCTGTCTGATTGGAGGCTGAACCCTGACAGGCTGTCATTGCGAACATTGTCATAGTTACAATTCCCGCAGCAATAATCTTTTTAACTCTCATGGTAATTTCCCTTCCTGCCTGTTTTTCAGGCATCACATGTTTGTGCGTATACACACAGTTTCTATGTATAGCTTCATTATATATATATATATATATATATATATATATAATTTCAAAATGTGACAATATGTGTGACAGAATAACTTAAAATTGCGACACATTGGTTGTCACACACATTATGATGTGTACTGAAAATGACAGGCTTACAACATATGGTAGATATAAGTATGCAATGCAATATTATGCTTGTGTCAAATATATTAATGGCACGAATGAGGGGGAATTAATGATGAGCAATGGAGAGAATGGGGATTCGATATACATTGGAGCGGATTTACCGGATGAATATACAGGTTCAAAGTACACAGAAGGTCTGAAGGGAACCAATGCAAAAGCAAAAGCTAATGCATCGCAGGGAATACCGGAGCTGCTGAGTATTGCGACTGGAAAGCATTATAGAACTAATATGGCAAGTAAGCATAAGAGGGATGCTAAGTTTGGCTGGTATCGCTATGATTCAAGATTTGCTTTGCCGGTATATGATGAAAATGGCAAAGTTGAAAGATATAATGTATTTCATGCATCAATGATAATAAGGCATAGTGCAGATAGCAGATTATATCTGTATGATATTATTGACATAAAAAAAGAAACGAGCAACCCCCTCAGCTCATAGAAGCTTACCGGACAAAAAACCCATTTCTTATTTATAATATTAATGCTTTGTGATGTGATAGTCAACAGGTATTTATGAAATAATATGCATATCTGAGTGCCAAAAATATAATTGACATTGCGCTGCTGATATATTATGCTTGTGTCAAATATATTAATGGCACAAATGAGGGAGGAATTAATGGGGAGCAATGGAGAGGATAAGGAATGTAATATCTCGGTAGTAAGAGATGAGGATTGGAACAAGGTTGTTGTGGTTAATGATGTTATATTTAAAGGAAAAAAGATAGTCTGGGAGGATGTTGAGAGATATCTAAAGAGATATGTAGGAGAATTTTATAAAATTGCTGATGACAGCGAGATTATATTTATTGGGACAGAACTGCCTGGGGAATACACAGGTTCCGTTTACACGAAAAGAATGCATGGCGCTGGAGAGAAAGCCAAGGCGAATGCGGCACAGATAATACCTGAGATGATACAAATTGCACAAAATGGGACCTATGAAAATAATCGTAAAGAAAAACATAATCGTGATGCGAAGAATGGCTGGTATCGCTATGATACAAGGTTTGCAATGCCTGTATATAATGATTGTGGGGAACTTGAGAGATACAATATTTTTAAAGCACGTTTATTGATACGGCATTCATCAAGTGGGAAAAAGTATTTGTATGATGTAGTACAAATAAAAAAAGAAACGAGCACGTCCTGTCAGGTGTAACCCCTACCCGGTAAAAACCCATTTCTTATTTATAATATTAATGCTTTGTGATGTGATAGTCAACAGGTATTTGTAAAATAATATGCAGGATTTGTGCCTGCGCACAAACTTGACATGCCATGAGAAGCAGGACGAAAAGGAGGAAGATTATGATTAAGACATTGGAAGAGGCCATACAGCGCATAGATGAGCTGGAGGCAGAGAATAAGAAGCTGAAGGCTGAGCTTGAAGCATATAAAAGCCGCAGCACAGCAGGAAGAAAGAAGCATGACAAAGTGTGGACAGCTTCATATAATGACTTTGCAGTTAAATATGGTAGTGGAATGAGTATTATGGAGATTGTGGAAGAGGGAAATATCAGCAGAAGAACAGCTTACAGGTATAAGGCTTATTATGATATGATCTCTCGGAATCCTGAGTGATTATATCCTGCACATCTGGTAATGAACATTGAAAAGTGCTGACAAATAAACGACCGTTTACTATTATATAAATGTAAACGGTCGTTTATTTTTGGGCTTGGAGGTTATCAGCGTGAGTAATAGAAAAGAAGAAATATTAACGGAAGTGATATGGTAAAATTCTGCTTGATTATTCATTGGAGAAAGCTGCAGAGCTAGGCTGTGGAGCACTGTGCTTTGAGGGAAATATTGATTTCTATGGCAAGAGTGGATTCAAACCGGCAAGCGAGTATGGTATCCGATATCATGGATTGCCGGAAGGGGGAGATGCATCATTCTTTTTGTGTAAAGAACTTGTACCGGGTTATCTTGATGGGATTACAGGAGAGTATTCAACACCGACAGGCTATCTTGTAGATGAGCGGGAAGCAGAGGCGTTTGATAAGCTGTTTCCAAATAAAGAGAAAAAGGAACTGCCGGGACAGATTTTTTAGAAATATAAGTGGCAGCAGAAATACTTTCTTCACACAGTTTACGTTTTTTGCGGGCAGTTTTGCTCCATTCGGTAAATTCTTTCTTGGAAATATACATAGTACGTTTTCTGGAGTCCATCCTGTGGTATGCTTTTGTGTACGCATGATGGATTTCGTCAATTCGGCCCGGACACAGTGCTTTTCGTACTGTATTATGTCGTTTCGTACTATAACGCTCCAATGTGGGAATAAATATAGTAATATAAATGCAGTTATGGTTTGGATTAGTCAGACAGAGTCAGACTGGCTGTCATGGTGTCATTTTGTCTGAATAATGGAGGAGAGTATGAAAAAGAAAGCGGTAATCATAGGGGCAGGACCTGCGGGAATAACGGCGGGCTGTGAGCTGCTTAAGAATTCGGATGAATATGATGTGGTGATACTTGAGCAGAGCGACAGTATAGGGGGAATATCACGTACAGTCAACCATGAGGGCAACCGCATGGATATGGGAGGCCACCGTTTTTTTTCAAAGGATGAGAGAGTTAACAGATGGTGGGAAGAGATTCTTAAGATGCAGGGAAGTCCGTCATCTGATGACATAGCAACCTCGAGAGACGTACATTGCAGTGAAGGAGGACCCGACCCGGAGCAGCAGGACGAGGTAATGCTGCTGAGAAGAAGGGTTTCACGCATTTATTATAATAAGAAGTTTTTTGATTATCCGGTGAAGGTGAATCTTAATACGATATGTGCAATGGGACCTGTAACAACAATTCAGGCAGGCTTCAGCTTTCTGTGGGCATGTATACATAAGCTTCCCGAGACATCACTGGAGAATTTTTATATTAACAGATTTGGCAGAAAGCTTTATTCCATGTTCTTTGAATCTTATACACATAAGCTGTGGGGAAGACATCCTTCAGAGATATCGGCAGACTGGGGCGCACAGAGAGTTAAGGGGCTGTCTGTGGCAGCGGTGCTTAAAGACTGTTTTGGAAGACTTCTGCATATAAAAAACAGTAATGTAGAGACATCGCTTATAGAAGAATTTAAGTATCCAAAATATGGTCCGGGACAGTTATGGGAGTGTGCCTCGTCAAGATTCATGACAATGGGAGGCCGTATTATAACGGATTGCCGTGTTGACAGGATTATTGTGAAAAATGGGAGTGTACAGGGAATTGAATGTGTATGCGGTGGGGAGAAGAAGACCTTCTGCGCAGATGTGATATTTTCAAGTATGCCTGTTAAAAATCTTATAAGAGGCATGAACAACGTGCCGGCAGATGTCAGAAGCATAAGCGAGGGACTTCCGTACCGCAACTTTGTGACGATAGGTGTGCTTGTCGACAGGATTAATCTCAAGAATAAAACTAACTATGCAACTGTAGGTGATATTGTTCCGGACTGTTGGATATATGTTCAGGAGCCGTCAGTTACTATGGGTAGAATCCAGATTTTTAATAACTGGTCGCCATATCTTGTTAAGAATCCTAAGTCAACAGTGTGGATGGGACTTGAATATTTCTGCGGTGATGATAAAGAATGGAACAGATCGGATGAAGAGTGGAGTTCACTTGCTGTGAATGAATTGAAGCAGATGAATATCATAGATAATGATACAAAG
>CAMBEF010000044.1 GCA_945865495.1 uncultured Bacteroides sp.
TGTTGATGCTTCAGAGACACAGGTAATAGCAATGACGCATACATTTCTTATCGTCAATGCGTTGTTCTTCATACCTCTTGCACTCGTTAATATCATACGTTTCTGCATACAGGGAATGGGCTTCGCAGGCTTTGCGGTTCTTGCCGGTGTGTTTGAGATGGTTGCAAGAACTGTGGTTGCATTCACACTTGTTCCGGTATTCCAGTTTAACGGAGCATGCATGGCTAATCCGTGTGCATGGGTGGCAGCAGATATATTCCTGATTCCTGCATTTATATATTGCAGCAGAAGGCTCAAGAAGAGATTCGGGATTGGTTGACAAGCGCGATTCTATAGTGATATCATATTAATGATATCTGCAGATATAGTTCATCGGTAGAATGCCAGCTTCCCAAGCTGGAGAGACGGGTTCGATTCCCGCTATCTGCTTAATGAAAATTATCATATATAGGGCGTGGCTGTTGATTGCGGCTTGCGCCCTGTATTTTTAGGACGGTAAGGAGAAGCAATGAAAAAAAAAGAGATTTCGGAGATTAAGAAGCTTTTTGCCAACGAGAATAGTGTAATATCAACAATCTGCGGATGTTATGTTGATGGCGACAAGAATAAAAAGTCCATGATGCGCGAAGCATTTTTATCACTTCCGCAGGATGAGATGCACAAGTATATGGCTATATTCAGAAAATGTATGACGGGAACACTCGGCAAGAATATCCTCAACATGGAATTTGCTGATGCAGCAACCGAAGTTACGGTGTCACAACAGAAGCTTATGGATCTGCGTGACAGTGAGCTTAAGGATGATGCGGTGCTTGAGACATTTTACGATGAGATTATAGCCAATTACAACACGGCTGATAACTATCTTATACTTCTGGTGTACGGAGTATATGACGTTCCCGGAAGAACATCTGACGGAATTGAGATGGAGGATGCATCGGACGAGATATACAGACATATACTCTGCTGCATATGTCCTGTTAAGCTGTCCAAGCCGGGACTTTCATATAACAGTGAGCAGAACGGTTTCCATGAGAGAATACGTGACTGGGTAGTGGATATGCCGGCAATGGGATTCCTCTATCCTGCATTTAACGAGAGAAGTGCAGATGTGAACAGCGTTTTGTATTATTCCTCCAAGGCAGAGGAGCTTAAGTTCGACTTTGTTGAGACAGTGCTTGGCTGTACACTTCCGATGACAGCAGGCGGACAGAAGGAGACCTTCCAGACGATAATTCAGGATACGCTTGGCGATGAGTGTGAATTTGAAGTTGTTAAGGAGATTCATGAGCAGCTTACAGAGCTTATTGAGGAGAAGAAGGATGACGAGACACCACTTGAACTTGGCAGGAAGGAGGTTGTTAATCTGCTTGCAGCAAGCGGAGTTGACAACCGGAAGATAGAAGAACTTGAGAATAATTTTGAAGAAGCAACGGGCGGTTCGATGACACAGCCTCTGCTTGCATCCAATGTGGCAAGTACACGCAAGTTTGAGATTAAGACGCCGGATGTTGTTGTGCAGGTAAAGCCTGACAGAACTGATCTTGTGGAGACAAGAATGATAGACAATGTTCCGTATCTTCTTATTACATTAAGCGACAGTGTACAGGTCAACGGCATTGATGTAAGAATGCCAAGAAGCAAAGAGCAGGAGGACGAGTAATGATTGATTTCCTTACCAATTCATTGTCAGTATACCATGCTTCGGATTACATAATAAAAAAGCTTAATGAGACCGGTGGATTTACGGAGCTTAAGCCAGATGAAGCGTGGAAGCTTGAACCTGGACACGGATACTATGTGTGTCCGTTTGGTACAACGGTTATAGCGTTCAGAACCGGAAGCGCAGCAGCTTCTGTGAGTATGTCGGATGCGGCATGTCAGCCGGCATTATATAAGCCTGATATACCGGATAAGCTCAGGATAATTGCATCACATATAGACCATCCGGGATTCAGGGTAAAGGAGAATCCGGAGATTAAGCAGGGAAGCTATGTAAAGCTCAATGTTGAGAGCTACGGCGGCGCGATTCTTAATACATGGCTTGACAGGCCGCTTGGTGCGGCAGGCTGTGTGTGGGTAAGGAATAAGGATGGCAGGCTGGAAAGACTTCTGGTGGATTTTGATGGAGCGGCATTCGTGATTCCTAATGTTGCGATACATATGAATCGTAAGATTAATGATGGAATAGAGCTTAATAAGCAGATTGATATGCTGCCGCTTGCATCTGCACGGGAAGCGCATATGCAGAATGACAGCAATGAGAAGGATTACAGCTTCAGGGAGGAGCTTGCTTATCATATACACCGCATACATAAGGTGAGCGTCAGACTTGAGGACATATTGAGCTATGATATAAGCATTTACAATGCTGAGAATCCGGTATATGTCGGAAGGGACAAAGAGCTTCTTATGGCAGGAGGAATCGATAACGTAAGCTCTGAAAAAGCATGTCTTGATGCAATAACAGGAATAGAGGATAATCAGGGAATAATCATCAGTGCCTTCTTTGACCATGAGGAGGTCGGAAGCAGGAGTAAGAATGGTGCAGACAGCTCAATGCTTGCCAATATAATAGAGAGAATATGCATATCACTTGGGTATGACAGGAATGAGTATCTGGCAATGGTTATGAATGGAGAATTCCTTTCACTTGATGTTGCACACGCCAATAATCCTAACCATCCCGAAAAATACGACCCGACATCGGGGGTAAGCCTTGGAAGCGGCGTTACCATTAAGTGCAGCAGCAGACAGAATTACTGCACGGATGCCGATATGACGGCACAGCTCCTTGCACTTGCCGGTAATAACGGGGTGAAGTGCAGCGTTAATTACTTAAGGTCGGATATTCCCGGCGGCAGTACGATTGGTTCAATACTCTCATCACATCTTCCGATGAGAAGTGCAGATATAGGAATACCTATTCTTGCAATGCATTCTGCGATGGAGACAATGTCAGTATCCGACCAGAGGAACCTTGACAGGCTTGCAGCCGCATTCCTTGCACAACATTAGACATTGCGCAAATACATTTATTGATATATAATGACAGCATAGAGTTAATCGATTATTAATGGGAGATGGAAATCATGGATCAGACAAAGGTACACAAGTTAGAGTGTTCACAGTGCTTAATGGAGCTTCGTTCAGGAAGAATTATCACGGCAGATGAGGGCTTCATGAAGATGTTCGGATATACAAGAGAAGACATAGCGGAGGGAGTTACATATAAGGACCTTGTTCCATGTCTTGATATTAAGCAGATAGTTGCCAAGCTTAGAGAAGAGTTTGTATTCTCAAGCAACATCTGTTACGAGCACACAGTAATGTGCAAGAACGGAGAAGTCAAAGCAGTATGTTCAATGCTTGAGATTCAGAATACCCTGATTAAGGGACACAGAATGATAAGAGTATCATCTACGGAACTTGCAAGCGTTATAGAGCTTGATACAGAAGCAAAGTTCAAATAATATAATATTGGTTAAGGATAGAACGCATCTGTAAGACATAACAATCTTCGGATGCGTTTTTTAATATAAAGATATCGGATGCGTCATTACACAGACGAATGGAGATTAGTGTGAAAAATATGAAGATTCTTATATATAAATGGAAAGTATACAATTATCCCGCAATAACCGCTGCGTTTGAGAGTATGGGACACAGGACAAAGACTATTGAATATGATACTAACTCCGGTGAGTCAAGGCAGGCGGTTGTGGAAGGCTTTGCAGATGAGATAAATGACTTTGCACCGGATATTGTATTCACGGTAAACTATTTTGGCGAGCTGTCGGACGCATGCCAGGCGTGCGGTATCCCGTATATATCATGGACATGCGACAGCCCTCTTATAGCGATGTATCATGAGTCGGTATTTAATGATGTGAATTTTATATTTATATTTGATAAGGTTCAGTATTATTATTTTAAAAATGCAGGCGTCGGACATGTATATTATCTTCCGCTTGCTGCGGATGAGTTTATGGCGGCAAGGGCAGTAGATATAGATACAACGGGCTTTGAGTCTGAGATATCATTTGTGGGAAGCCTCTATGAGAAGAATTCCTATGACAGGATTGAGGACAGGCTGACGCCTTATCTTAAGGGATATTTCGATGCTGCAATGAATGCGCAGGCTGATATATTCGGAGATAATATATTCGACAGGCTGCTGACACCGGATATACTGGCACAGCTGGCGCAGCTTATAGATTTCAAGAATTCAGAGCGGTCGCTGTCTGATATGGGGCTTGTTTTTAACACTACATTTCTCGGTTTTAAGATGGCACAGCGTGAGAGAATCGGCTGTCTCTCACTGCTTGGAATGAATCATGAGGTCAGGCTGTATACAGACAGCCATCTTCCTATTGAAGGTGTGCATAATATGGGAAGTGTGGAGTACCATAACGATATGCCGCGTGTATTCTGCGGTTCTGATATCAACATGAACTTTACAATACGCAATATAAGGAGCGGAATTCCTTTGAGAGTCTGGGATATAATGGCATGCGGAGGATTTGTGCTGACCAACTTTCAGGCGGAGCTTCCGGCGTATTTTGAGGACGGTGTGCATATGGCGTGGTTTGGAAGCATAGATGACATGCGCCGTAAGGCGGATTATTATCTGGCACACGATGATGAGCGCCGGCAGATCGCAGAGCAGGGGCGCAGGTTTGTCATGCAGAATCACACATACAGGAATAGAATAGAAGTCATCTTTAATATACTAAAAAAGGAAGGAGCAATTTATGAACAGTAGTACAGCAAGCTTAAAGGCAGAAGCACATGGAAGGGTGCTTGTGACAGGAGCAGGACGTGGGATAGGACGTGCTGTCGCATTGGAATTTGCAAAAAACGGATACGATGTTGCAGTCAACTGCGCACATGACAGCAATGCGCTTGAGAGTCTGCATGGACAGATAACGGCACTTGGACGCAGATGTATTATGTGCATGGGAGATGTGGGCAATGCTGAAGCTGCTGACAGGATAATGGCTGTGGCAGCGGAAGAGCTTGGCAGCATAGACATACTTGTGAATAATGCCGGAATATCATATATAGGGCTGCTTCAGGATATGACACCTGAGGAGTGGAATGCCGTGATATCAACCAACCTTACGGCAGCATACAACACATGCCGCCGCGCGATACCAATAATGCTTAAGAACGGCAGTGGATGTATTATAAATGTTTCCTCAGTGTGGGGCAATATCGGAGCATCATGTGAGGTAGCATACTCCGCATCCAAGGGAGGGCTGAATGCATTCACAA
The DNA here is from genome assembly GCA_945865495.1 of uncultured Bacteroides sp. Classification (GTDB taxonomy): domain Bacteria; phylum Bacillota; class Clostridia; order Lachnospirales; family Lachnospiraceae; genus Bacteroides_F. The sequence goes on from CAMBEF010000044.1 coordinate 5,278, forward strand.
GGGCACTTGCAAAAGAACTTGCACCAAGTAATATCCGGGTAAATGCAGTTGCCTGCGGCGCAATTGACACATCAATGAATGCGTTCCTTGAAGCTGATGAAATGCAGGCACTTATCGATGAGATTCCCGCAGGAAGACTTGGAAGACCTGAGGAAGCGGCAGCAATGATAAGGCTTATAGCACAGGCACCGGAATATCTGACAGGCCAGATAATAACACTCGACGGTGGGTGGCAGATATAATTGCCCGTATGATTATCCTGATTTTTCAGAATATATACATGAATTATTAGAATATTTATATTTAGCGTATAGTGTTGACTTTTGTAATATTGTGCATCATATCCAAAAAAATGCGATAATTTTTTGCACTGTTTACAAATGCACAAAGTTATCCAAAGAAGTCACAAAGTTATCCACAAAAATCACCCTTAAAAAGTGCGATATTTACGCTATAAAATAGTTATGCACTAAGTTATCCACTTTATCCACAAAAAAATGTTGTGGATTGAGGTGAATTTTTTAGGCGAAAAACAAACATTAGTTTTGTGTAATATGTAAAAAATACATAAAATGACAATAAAAAACAAATTTAGACTTGACATGACATTTACAACAAAATGCCTGTCGAAAATGACAAAAACGATAAATTGATTGAAAAAAGCTTGTTATTTTTGTTAATTGTGTTATAATAAGTTCAAGTAAAATCTACTGGTAAAGGAGATGGACATCATGCGATTCGTAATAGTAGGAAGAAATATCGAGGTAACAGATGGACTTAAGGAAGCTGTAGAGGAGAAGCTCGGAAAGTTGGACAGGTTCTTTGCACCTGATACAGAAGTCAAAGTAACATTAAGCGTTGAGAAGGAGAGACAGAAGATAGAGGTAACAATACCTGTTAAGGGAAGTATAATCCGTTCAGAGCAGGTAAGCAACGATATGTATGTATCAATTGACCTCGTAGAAGAGGTAATTGAGAGACAGCTTAAGAAGTATAAGAATAAGCTGATTGACAAGCAGCAGGATGCAGCAGCATTTGCTCAGGAATATATAGATAAGGAATATGTGGATGATGATGCGGATGTTAAGATTATCCGTACCAAGAGATTCGACGTAAAGCCTATGGATCCTGAAGAAGCATGCGTACAGATGGAGCTTCTCGGACACAGCTTCTATGTATTCTTTAATTCAGAGACAGAGCAGATTAATGTCGTCTACAAGAGAAAAGGCAATACATATGGTCTCATTGAGCCGGAGTATTAATTAATATATAATTGCAATTCGGTATGAACAATTAAGAAATAATAATTAGGGATTAATAATAAGAATCAGCGGCTGCCGCCATTATGGATATATCGTAAGATGTCCATTGGGCGGCAGCTTTTTTTGTGCACTCTCTGCGTATAAAATATATTTTACAGAATATTTTATGCATTCAGGACTATATAAACGCATGTTGGGTCGAATGTTCTAAATTGTATTTATAATACCATATGCAGGTGATAGTAATAAGGGTGTAAAACAAATTTATCTTATGAGGAGGATTAATATGGTTAAGTACAAAAAGGTAATGAGCGGTATTCTGGCAGCAGCAATGATGGTGGCATCAATGGTATGCCTGCCAAAGAATGTACAGGCAGAGGAAAGTGCCACACCTACAGAGCTGGTATATAATCAGCCTGTGAATGACAGCTTCTCGTATGCCAATGAGGTAAAGACATATACGTTTAATCTTAGTGAATCGATGGCAAAATCTACATTTGGCTGGAAAGTATGTGTTAAGAATGTATCGGATGATGCCGATATTATATTAAAAGTAACTAAGAATGATAAAGATTATACATCGGATAACCTTGGAAAAGGCGGTAATGAAACATGCGTCAACAAAATAGGAACTACATGTGCATCTGGAGAATATACGGTTACTGTTCAGAATAAGACAGGCAGCACTGGAAACAATGCGGCATTTACTATTGCGTATCAGATTGGATATAAGGGAGGCAGCGTTGCAATAGGAGATCTTATAAGATTTACTAATAACAGCAATTATACAACAACAGTTGCCACAAGAAAGGCGTACTCGGTAACTAAGACAACGCGCGGAGAGGCTCTGCCGGATGGTGCAATTCTTGTCGGAGTAAGAGCAAATCTTGATAAGAGGGCATGCAATAACACATGCAGTGAACCGACAATGAAGATGACACTGAGTGATGAGACTGAGATAAAGCTCAATAATGTAAGCTACACAAATATAAGTAACAGTAATGAGCCTATGTATCAGCCGCTACTCAGAGTAGACTTCGTTGCGAAGAATGTTACAACGGGAACATCAACATATGACTTTAATGCAGTATTGGATTATATATATCCATATGACTGATAACGAAGATTGAGGAGGGAACATGTCAGGTGTAACATTGGTAGGGGATAACAGAATTTTCAATAATTATATTCCGACACATACGGAAGCAAATAAGGCTGACTTGACCAAGTTAACTACAACAGAGTGTTATGAGTATGATGGGGAATATTATGTGCCGGTAACAGACGATGACAGGCACTATATGGACGTTGCATGCAGGTACAATCAACCGGTATACATAGAATCTGATTTTCAGATGACAACATATGCTGCCGTGACGAGAGAACGTCTGCTTGCACAACATGAGAATTCTGTAACCCTGCTGCCCGGCATGACATTTACTGCCAAGCTGCCACTGGAGGGTATTGGCATGACTAAGGATATTACGTTTAGAATAACCAATGCAGGAGTACTTGCAGAGTATGACGGATATCTTGCAGGAGCAAGCAGATATCTGTATAAGCTTCTTAATCAGGCGGGAACAGATCCGGAAGTAATAGAGCAATGCAAAGATATTACGGTTGATTTTAGAGGCGTTGTAAGTGAGATGTGTGACTATTGTGATGCAATCGATAAACTGATAAGGATATCTAATGGTCAGATGAGCCCTGAGAATACTACTAGTACAAGAGAGTGGCGCTATATGAAAGAGGTGCTGGATTGTTCTGATCTGAATGTGGATGGCAGTAAGGAGATGTTTATTAATGGTCAGGGACTTCAGTTTAATTCCTATTATTCTCAATACTCAGACAAGGGAAACATTTGTTATTCCGACATCCAATACACAACCAAGCCAGCAGATATGAGCATGCTGCATCTGCTGAAGGCATGTGATTACAATGAAGTCTATGCGGAGCATTATGAGAACCATCGTGCGCCGAGCGTATGGAACAGAATACGCGACAGTTGGAATAACTATCTCGGAGGGTGTGCTGATATCGCTGACATACTTACGGGAGACACAGTACAGATGAACTGCATAGACTTCTTTAAGATGCGCGCACAGCAGTATTATGAGGCAGGAATGCAGAAGCAGTATGAGGAATGCTTTTCAATAATAGACGAACTTATCAGGATGTCCGGTGAGGAAGAAAGCGCTTCTCAAAAGCAGGCATAAAAGTTCTGCCAACAGGCAGACGCAGACTGCCTAAGGTTATCATGGCGGTGGCTTTATCATAAGCACATATCTGACTGATGGCAACGATATATTTTTTGTGGCATCGTATAAAGTTATTATCGAGCTCTCCGGAGAGAGTAGACAGAGAGTAAGCCTTTGTCATATAGGTGCTGCCATCGATGGTGTGAATGTACATGGTATGGCTGTGGTTCTCAATATAAAGAATATCCTGAAAGCTTATTTTGAGATTCACGCCATATAAATCCTTGAAAATTAAAGCTTTATAATGTTCTGGTGATAGCTTATCAATCGAGCGCAGAAGCTTATTAATATCATACGGGGTGTAAGGAGGAGTGATTACTCCGTAGCAGTGGATGTCATTAATAATTATGGGATTATATTCCTGCTCGGTTGTTGTAAATATAATTGGAAGCATATTGCTGAACTCATTGCGTATAACATATGCGATATCAATGCCGGTGCTGTCTGTATCAAGCTTTCCGGCGTTAATAAAGCATATATCGTGAACTATATGTCTGAGCCTGCTGGTGCTGTCGTTATATGTATCACATGCATATATGCTGCATTCCGATGCAGCAGAGTAATATTCTGATATGATTCTGCCTAATATGGCAGCCTGTTCTTTCTTTTTATCGATTATAAGTATCTTTTTCATCCAATCCCCTCAGAGTAAATATAATGTTAAATGCAATATAATTGTAAAACAACAATTGAAAACTATTTATATATAGTATAGATTGTACATATAGAAATGTCAATTATCACGAAACTAGTTTGGGATTGAAATAACGCAGCTTAGGATTAAAAGAAATATGCATGGCATATAAACGGCTAAAAACAGCACGTAATTTTGGAAGTTTGTGGACAATATGGCGCTAAAGTGTTACAATCAAGAATGTATAAGTGTAATTATTACACAGATTACACGATTTTTAAGGAGATTCACAATGGGATTTGTTCAGAAGTTATTTGGTACACACAGTGAGCACGAACTGAAGAGAATAACGCCTATAGTCGATAAGATTGAGGCTCTGCATGATGAATATGATGCACTTTCAGATGAGCAGCTTAAAGCTAAGACACAGGAATTTAAGGCGAGACTTGCCAAGGGAGAGACACTTGATGATATACTTCCGGAAGCATTTGCAACTGTAAGGGCAGCAGGCAAGAGGGTGCTTGGAATGGAGCACTACAGGGTACAGCTTATAGGTGGTATAATTCTCCATCAGGGACGTATAGCTGAGATGAGAACCGGTGAAGGTAAGACACTTGTTTCCACACTGCCTGCATATCTTAATTCACTTACAGGTGAGGGCGTAATGATTGTAACAGTCAATGATTACCTTGCCAAGCGAGATGCAGAGTGGATGGGGCAGCTTCATGAGTTCCTCGGTGTGAGCGTGGGTATTGTTCTTCATGACAGCACACAGGATGAGAGAAGAGCTGCATATGCATGTGATATTACATATGTAACCAATAATGAGCTTGGATTCGATTATCTTCGTGATAATATGGCTATATATAAGGAACAGCTTGTACTCAGGGACCTTAAGTATGCTGTTATTGATGAGGTCGATTCGGTGCTTATTGATGAGGCAAGAACTCCGCTTATTATTTCAGGACAGGGTTCTAAGTCAACTAAGCTTTATGAGGCATGTGACGTCCTTGCAAGACAGATGGAGCGAGGCACTGGTGACGGTGAGCTTAGCAAGATGGATGCCCTTATGGGTGAGATGAAGGAAGAAGACGGCGATTTCCTTGTTAATGAGAAGGACAAGATTGTTAATCTTACGGCTAATGGTGTAGCCAAGGTTGAGAAGTTCTTCCACCTTGAGAACTATGCAGATCCTGAGAACCTTGAGATACAGCATAATATAATTCTCGCACTCCGTGCACATAATCTGATGCACAGAGATAAGGATTATGTTGTAAGTGAAGACGGACAGATTCTTATAGTAGATGAATTTACAGGACGTATCATGCCGGGAAGGCGTTTCTCGGACGGACTTCATCAGGCAATTGAGGCTAAGGAGCATGTTAAGGTACAGCAGGAGAGCAAGACATATGCAACCATTACATTCCAGAATTTCTTCAATAAGTTTGAGAAGAAGGCAGGTATGACAGGTACGGCTCTCACAGAGGAGCGTGAGTTCCGAGAGATTTATAATATGGACGTAGTAGAGATTCCTACTAATAAGCCGGTTGCGCGTGTGGATCTCGAAGACGCTGTTTATAAGACTAAGAAAGAGAAGTTTAACGCAGTAGTAGACTCGGTAATAGAGTCATACCAGAAGGGCCAGCCGGTACTTGTCGGTACTATTACAATTGATACATCAGAGATGTTAAGTGAGATGCTTAAGAAAAAAGGCATACCTCATAATGTACTTAATGCCAAGTATCATGAACTTGAAGCTCAGATAGTTGCAGAGGCAGGACGCCATAAGGCGGTAACTATTGCAACTAATATGGCAGGACGTGGTACGGATATTAAGCTTGATGATGAGGCAAGAGCAGCCGGAGGCCTTAAGATTATCGGTACTGAGAGGCATGAGTCAAGACGTATTGATAACCAGCTCCGTGGACGTTCAGGACGTCAGGGAGATCCGGGTGAGTCAAGATTCTACATTTCACTTGAAGATGACCTTATGAGACTGTTTGGATCAGAGAAGCTTATGGGAATGTTCAATGCAATGGGCGTACCGGAAGGCGAGCAGATTGAGCATAAGATGCTCTCTAATGCCATTGAGAAGGCTCAGAAGAAGATAGAGACTAATAATTATGGTATCAGACGTAATCTTCTTGAATATGATCAGGTAATGAATGAGCAGCGAGAGATTATCTACGGCGAGAGAATGAAGGTTCTTAACGGTGAGAGCATGAGAAGCTCTATCATTAAGATGACAACAGATTTTGTTGAGAAGGCTGTGGACCTTAATATAAGCGGAGAACATAATCAGGAAGAGTGGGATTACAAGTCACTCAATGAGATGCTCCTCCCTGTAATTCCTATCGAACCTGTTAAGTCTGATGCATCAGTTAAGACTATAGATGAGCTCAAGCATGTCCTTAAGGAACGTGCAATTAAGCTTTACGAGAGTAAGGAAGCAGAGTTCCCGGAGGCTGAACAGCTCAGGGAGCTTGAGAGAGTTATTCTGCTTCGTGTAATTGACGCACGCTGGAGAGACCATATTGATGATATGGAACAGCTCAAGCAGGGTATTGGTCTTCAGGCATACGGACAGAGAGATCCTAAGGTTGAGTATAAGATGGCCGGATATGATATGTTTGATGCCATGACAGAAGGAATTGCAGAAGATACAGTAAGGCTTCTTATGAATGTAAGAATAGAGCACAAGGTAGAGCGCGAAGAGAACACAGAGAAGCTCACAACTAACCGTGAGGAAGAGACAAGCGTGCGCGGACCTGTAAGAAGAACGGATAAGAAGATTTATCCTAATGACCCATGTCCATGTGGCAGCGGTAAGAAGTATAAGAATTGTTGTGGAAGAAAGTAATCAAAAAATATATAACAAGGGATGTGATAATAATGGTAGAATTAGATCAGTACAGATTCAAACTTTCCAACTACAAGAAACCATTAGAAGAAATCAGGGATTCACTTTGACCTCGCTAATAAGCAGAAGAGGATTGAAGAGATAGAAGCTAATATGGAAGCTCCCGGCTTCTGGGATGATGCAGATAAGTCACAGGAAGCAATGAAGGAGCTTAAGTCGCTTAAGGATTCGTTCGAAAAATATAACGAACTTAAGCAGGGGATGGATGACATAGAGACTCTTATAGCCATGGCTGATGAAGAGAATGATGAGTCGCTTGTCCCTGAAGTTGAAGAAGAGTTCAATGCATTTGAGAAGAAGTTTGATGCATTAAGAATCGGAACACTTCTTACGGGTGAGTATGACAGGGATAATGCCATACTTACACTTCATGCGGGAGCCGGTGGTACAGAAGCATGCGACTGGTGCCAGATGCTTATGAGAATGTATACACGCTGGGCAGAGTCTAAGGGATATAAGACAGAAGTGGTGGATTATCTTGAAGGCGATGAAGCGGGCGTTAAGGCTGTGACGATTGAGATTGAAGGTGAGAACGCATATGGTTACCTCCGCTCAGAACATGGTATTCACAGACTTGTAAGAATATCTCCGTTCAATGCGGCAGGTAAGCGTCAGACATCATTTGTATCATGTGATGTTATGCCTGATATTGAGGAAGATGTAGATGTTGAGATTAATGATGATGATCTTAGAATTGATACATACAGATCAAGCGGTGCAGGCGGACAGCATATTAATAAGACATCATCAGCTATA
>CAMBEF010000045.1 GCA_945865495.1 uncultured Bacteroides sp.
CTCTCTCAGATACTTCGAATGTACCGAAGCCAACTAACTGAACCTTCTCACCCTTTGTAAGTTCCTCAGCGATTGTAGCTGTAAGTGCCTTAAGAGCAGCCTCAGCATCCTTCTTTGAAAGCTCAGCCTTCTCTGCCATAGCAGCAACTAACTCAGTCTTATTCATCTCGAACAAGTCCTCCTTCAAAATATTATAGAATATATATATCGTATTTTACAGGCTTTGTCAATAAAAATGCACTATTCAGAGGACAGATTTTCCCATTTTTCGTACATTTGCGCAAGCTCATTGTCGAGTTTTGTACGTTCATTATGAAGCTCAATAAGGCGGGAGGTGTTAGTACATACTTCAGGGTCTGCCGATTCCTCATCAATGGCAGCAATCCTTGCTTCGTATTCTTCAATTGAAGCCTCAAGCTTTTCAATCTCACGCTCACGCTTACGCCTTGCGCTCTGATCCTGCTTTGCAGCTTTCCATTCCTCCTTGGAGCCTGCCTTGGCTGTACCTGAAGTTGAAGCAGAGCCTGATGAACCCGATGAACCCACAGCCTGTGCTGACGAAGCCGCAGAAGCTCCGGACCCCGCTGCTGTGCCTGAAGAACCGGCAGCCTGTGGGTTAAGAGCAAGATACTGTGCCATTACGGCATCATGCTTTTCTTCATAATAATCATAGTTGCCTATGTAGTTAAGAATCGTGCTGTGTGTCAGTTCGAGGATTCTTGTAGCAGTTGTATTGATAAAATATCTGTCGTGCGATACATAGAATACAGTACCCGTATAGCTGTTGATTGCATTCTCAAGAATCTCCTTGGATACCATGTCAAGATGGTTGGTAGGCTCATCGAGAATAAGGAAATTAGCCTCTGACAGCATAAGCTTGGCAAGTGATACACGCGCCTTCTCACCACCGCTTAAGTCACGGATACGCTTGAATACATCATCGTTAGTGAAAAGAAATGCAGCAAGCGTGTTTCTTATCTTAGTGTTATTAAGATCGGGATAAGCAGTTGCAATCTCATCAAAGAGAGTCTTGTCCGGATCAAGTACATGATGCTCCTGGTCATAGTAGCCTATTGTGACCTTAGAGCCAAGCCTGAATTCACCGCTGTCAGGACCGAATATTCCATTGATAATCTTAAGTATTGTTGTCTTGCCGGTTCCGTTGCTTCCGATAAGTGCAACATGTTCGCCGCGCTTTATGTCAAAATTGACATCATGGAAAAGAGTTCTGCCGTCAAAGCCTTTGGTAAGCCCTGTTACGGTAAGAACATCATTGCCGCTCTCAATCTTAGGCTCAAGCATTATGTGCATTTTGTCATTGACTTCTGTAGGCTTCTCAACAAGCTCAATCTTATCAAGAGCTTTTTCACGGCTCTCGGCGCGCTTTATGGACTTTTCACGGTTGAACTGTTTAAGCTTGGTTATTACAGCCTCCTGATGCTTAATCTCGCGCTGCTGGTTAAGATATTCCTTAAGCTTCATATTGCGCACGATTGCGCGCTTCTCGGAATACTGTGTGTAATTGCCTTGATACACGGTACATACGCCGTTATCAAGTTCAACAATCTTAGTAACGATACGGTCAAGGAAATATCTGTCATGCGCAACAATGAGTACGCTCCCCGGATAATTGAGAAGAAAAGTCTCAAGCCACTTGATTGATTCAAGGTCAAGATGATTGGTAGGCTCATCGAGCAGGATAATGTCGGGCTTTGTGAGCAGCAGGCGTCCGAGTGCAACTCTTGTCTTCTGACCGCCGGAGAGAGTATTAACCTTCTTATTAAAATCTTCTTCCGTAAAGCCAAGTCCCTTAAGAACACCGGTAATCTCGCTCTTATAAGCGTAACCGTTCATCTGCTCAAAGGAATGTGTGAGCCTTGAATAGCGTTCCAGCATAGCATCAAGCTCCGCACCTTCTACATTCTTCATGTCCGCCTCAAGCCGGCGCATAGTGCTTTCCATATTAAGGATGTCCGCCTTGATGCTTAAGAGCTCATCAAAAATGGTATTGTCGGTATCGAGATTCTGATGCTGCGCAAGATACCCCATTGTAGCGCCGTGAGCAAGTATGACCTGTCCTGAGTCGGGAGTGCTGTCCCCGACAATTATCTTCATTAATGTAGACTTGCCGGCACCGTTTATTCCGACTATGGCAGCCTTTTCACGGTCTTCAACGTGAAAGGAAACATGCTTAAGAATCTCGTCCGTGCCGAATGCCTTACATATATCATTACATGATAAAATCATAAAAACATTTCTCCGTTTCTGGTAAATATCAAGAGTTAGTATACACTATATTTTATTTAAAGTATAGCTGTGCAATTATAATAAATATATTGAAATTATGCAAATGTAGTGATAATATCCTAATCTGTACCGCAATGATTATTTATATGGAAAGATAAGATTGGAAAATAATATGGCAGATAATAAAGATAAGAAAAAAATAGATATTACACAAGGCTCTTTGTGGAAGAATATAATTATATTCAGCATTCCGCTGATGTGTTCACAGGTACTTGAGATACTTTTCAATATGACCGATGTGGCTGTTGTCGGAAGATTTGCAAGCTATGAGGCGCTCGGTTCGGTAGGTTCGACAACACTTCTGGTTACATTGTTTACCGGACTTCTTATAGGCATGGGAAGCGGAATTAATGTAAGAGTTGCACAGCAGCTTGGTGCGGGAGATGATAAGAAGACGGCCCGCACGGTTCATACGTCGCTGCTGCTGTGTATAATAATAGGAGTTATATTAAGCGCTGTATGTGTCGGTTTTGCAAGAACGATGCTTACGATGCTCAATACTAAGGATGAGCTGATAGACGGAGCAGTTCTTTATTTCAGGATATACGGGCTTGGAATGCCGGCACTTGCTGTATTCAATTTTGGTAACGGCGTACTCAGTGCAAAAGGTGAGACAAACAGGCCTCTTATGTATCTGTCCTGCGGCGGTGTAGTTAATATTATTCTGAATCTCGTATTTGTAATAGGCTGTGGAATGGCTGCTGAGGGTGTTGCAATAGCAAGTATTATTGCACAGTACATATCAGCGGGCCTTACGATTAAGCATATGCTTGGAAGAAAGGACAGCTGCCGCCTTTGCATGGATGAGCTTAAGATTGATCCGGTGCTTGCAAAGGCAGTTCTGGTGCTGGGACTTCCGGCAGGACTTCAGAATTCAATATTCGCACTTGCCAATCTGTTTATACAGACCGGTGTCAATTCATTCGATGCGGTTATGGTGTCCGGTAATTCAGCGGCTGCCAATGCGGATGCGCTTATGTTCAATGTAATGGCTGCAATCTACACAGGATGCGCGACATTCATGGGACAGAATCTCGGTGCGGGCAGACATGAACGTGTGCTTAAAAGTTATTTTATAAGTCTGTTCTATTCAGCGCTTGTAGGTCTGGTAGGCGGAGGACTTCTTATTATATTAGGACGTCAGTTCCTGTCGGTATTTACAACAGAGACTGCGGTAGTTGACGCAGGACTGCAGAGACTGCATGTTATGGGATTCTCGTTTTTTATAAGTGCATTTATGGACTGCACGATAGCAGCGTGCCGTGGAATAGGCAAGAGTATTGTTCCTACATTTATAGTGATAATGGGTTCATGCATATTCCGTATCATCTGGGTGTACACGATATTTGCATACTTCCACACGGTTCCTTCGCTTTATCTTGTATACAGCTGTTCATGGACTATAACTGCAATAGCGGAGATAGCATACTTTACGGTAAGCTACAGAAAGCTTATGCACGCACAGAGGGCTGCATAGTGTAATCGTCAGGATTGACGTATCCGGAATGCAGAATTGTCAGGAGAATTGACAGGCTGTAAAAAATATTTGACATGAAAATGCCGAGGATGTACTATTAAAAGGCTGACGTCATGACGGCGCAGCTTTGTGTTTGTATTAATTATTGCCCGGAACGCACAGGCGCAGGGCGTGGAAATGAGGAAAATTTGAAGTTCGAAGAATTAAATGTTGATGAGAAGATTTTGAAGGCAATTGGCGACATGGGTTTTGAGGAGGCATCTCCGATACAGGCTAAGGCTATCCCTGTAGTGCTTGAGGGAAAGGATATTGTAGGTCAGGCGCAGACAGGAACAGGTAAGACAGCAGCGTACGGAATTCCTATGCTCCAGTCAATTGACCCGAAATTAAAATGTGTACAGGCTGTTGTACTCTGCCCTACAAGAGAGCTTGCAATACAGGTTGCGGATGAGATCAGAAAGCTTGCCAAGTATATGAGCTCAATCAAGGTGCTTCCGGTATACGGCGGCCAGGAGATAGTAAGACAGATAAAGTCACTTAAGACAGGTGTGCAGATAGTTGTCGGAACCCCGGGACGTGTCATGGATCATATGCGCCGTAAGACAGTCAAGTTTGACAAGGTTAAGATGGTAATTCTTGATGAGGCGGATGAGATGCTTGATATGGGCTTCCGTGAGGATATGGAGACTATTCTTACACAGATGCCTGAGGAGAGACAGACTGTAATGTTCTCGGCAACAATGCCTAAGGCGATTATGGATATAGCAAGAACCTTCCAGAATGATGCCGAGGTTATCAAGGTAGTGCGCAAGGAGCTTACTGTTGAGAATATCGAACAGTACTACTTTGAGGTTCGTTCTAAGAATAAGGATGAGATTCTTTCAAGACTTATAGATATATATAATCCTAAGCTTTCTGTTGTATTCTGTAATACAAAGAAGCAGGTTGATGACCTTATATCGGAGCTTAAGGGAAGAGGTTATTTTGCTGACGGAATTCATGGTGACATGAAGCAGGCGCAGCGTGACAGGGTTATGAATGACTTCCGTAAAGGAAAGACTGAGATTCTTATTGCAACAGATGTGGCTGCAAGAGGTATTGATGTGGATGATGTTGACATAGTATTCAACTATGACCTTCCTCAGGATGAGGAGTATTATGTCCACAGAATCGGACGTACGGGACGTGCAGGACGTGCAGGCCTTGCATTTTCATTTGTGACAGGCAAGGAAATCTACAAGCTCAAGGATATCGAGAGATATTGTAAGACTAAGATTATGGCACGTCAGATTCCTTCACTTGATGATGTTAAGAATACAAGAATAGACAATCTCTTTGAACAGGTGCGAAAGACACTTGAGGCAGGCGGACTTGCAGATATGCGTGCTATTGTTGAAGAGAAGATAAATGACGAGGATTATACATCAATTGACCTTGCAGCAGCGCTTCTTAAGATGGTTCTCGGTGATGACCATGACAGAGAGGACGATGTGCTTCCTGTACATTTTGATGAAAATGATGGTAACGGAAGTAAGATGGTACGTCTTTTCATTAATATAGGTAAGAAGGACAAGGTTAAGCCGTCCAATATTCTCGGAGCAATTGCCGGAGAGTCAGGAATGCCGGGCAAGCTTGTAGGCTCTATTGACATGTATGATGCGTACACATTTGTTGAAGTGCCTAGAAAGTATGCCGATATTGTGCTTAAGGCAATGTCTAACAATGTACAGATAAAGGGACGCACTGTCAACATAGAGAAGGCCGGCAAGAAAAAAGGCAGAAAACGTCATTAATATCATTTAATCAGATAAGTAAAGTACGGCAGAGGCAGACATGATAAAGATTGCAATTTGTGATGATGAGCAGTGTTTTTACGATGCTATACGCAGATATATTAATGGTTATATGTCACACAGACAGGAAGAGTGTGAAGTGAATATATTCAGCTCCGGTGAGGAACTCCTTGGCAAAAAGGAAGCCCTCAGGGAGTATACCATTATTTTCATGGATATCAATATGCAGGGAATGAGTGGATATGATGCCGCACTTGAGATAAGAAAATATAACAAAGATGCGTTTATAGTATTTGTTACGGCATATCTCGACTATTCGACGGAAGGTTATAAAGTAGGTGCAATCAGATATCTGATAAAAGATGCACTGCTTGAGGACAGAATTACCGAGTGCATGAATGCCATATTTGACAAAATCGGTGAGATGGATGCCAAGATGGCTGTTGAATTCAGCGAGGGTCTTAAGATATTCCTTCCGGATGATGTCGTATATGTCGAAAGCCGCCGCCATTATATGATATTTCACTTCTGCGGGAATTGTGAAAATGCCACATACAAAGTAAGAGGTGCATTCAGTGATTATATAGACAGGCTGGGAGGCAGGTTTATAAGGATACACAGGAGCTACCTTATTAACGCAAGACATGTAAGTGTAGTAAAGCCTGATGGTGTCAGGATGAGCAATGGGGATGTGCTTCCGATATCGAGGACAAAGTATAACGACATCAAAATTACTATTTTCAGACTTATGGATTAAATTCACAAATATAACAATAATGCCCTGAGCAGTATCACAGATTAATATGGACTGCTTCAGGGCATTATTGCATTATGATTATATGCAGATCAGATTACAGGCATCGTGCACACATAATTAAACATTAGTATAAAATGACACAGACTTCCAGCCATTACAAAAAGATGAAATATCTCATGTGAACCGAACTGCTTATGCTTTGCGTTGAATATCGGAAGCTTGAAGGCGTATATAATACCGCCGATGGTATAAATAATGCCTCCTGCAAGAAGCCACCCAAAAGCAGCGGGCGAGAGGGAATTGAGTATCTGTGTGAATGCAAGTACGCATACCCATCCCATTGCAATATAGAGTATTGATGAGAACCACTTTGGACATGTTACCCAGAGTGCCTTGATAACAATTCCGGCGATTGCAATTCCCCATACTGTAGCAAGAAGAATATAACCGGTTCTTCCGTGGAGAACAATAAGGCATATCGGCGTGTATGTTCCTGCGATAAGGACGAATATCATCATATGGTCAATCTTCTTAAGTATAAGATTGGCTCTGGCAGAAATGTTAAATGAGTGATATGCCGTGCTTGCTGCATACAGAAGTATCATGCTTACGATAAATACGGCCAGTGATACGACATGTATTGTATCAGGTTCGTGAGTGGCACGGATAAGCAGTGGCGTTGCTGCAAACAGAGCCATAATCATTCCTATAAAATGTGTGATTGCGCTTCCGGGATCTTTTAATTTTTTAACATTTTTCATAATAACCTCCATTCCGCAGGATCAAAGTGCCAGAGCACTTTCCTGATTATGTATATTATATCTGATAGTATTTAAAAATGTTCAATGTAGTTTTGAATACTACATCATCTATAGATGAATAATACCACATGAAAAAATGAAATGCAATACCTGCGGCAAAATATTTATTGCAAATAACCACAGATTATGAATAATATAATAAGTATTGATTGTAATTATGGATTGATATGTGTTAATATAGATATGTTGTTGGTTTGTCAATGACAATTATATGTGCACGGAGGACATAGACATATGGTAAAAGCAATCGTAGGAGCTAACTGGGGCGACGAAGGTAAAGGTAAGATTACCGATATGCTCGCAGAAGAGTCAGATATCATCGTAAGATTTCAGGGTGGAAGCAATGCAGGACATACTATAATTAATGATTACGGTAAGTTTGCGCTTCATCTTCTTCCATCAGGAGTATTTTATAATCACACAACAAGTGTAATCGGCAATGGTGTTGCACTTAATATTCCTTATCTTATTAACGAGCTGAAGAGCATTACAGACCGCAATGTTCCAATGCCTAAGATTCTTGTTTCTGACAGAGCCCAGATTCTTATGCCTTACCATGTTGATTTTGATACATATGAAGAGGCGAGACTTGCCGGTAAGTCATTCGGTTCTACAAAGTCAGGTATTGCACCTTTTTATTCAGATAAGTATGCAAAGATTGGTTTCCAGGTAAGTGAACTGTTTGAGGATGAGGCAGCTCTTAAGGAGAAGGTTGAAAGAGTAGTTGATTATAAGAATATTCTTCTTGAGCATCTCTATCATAAGCCGACTATGAAGGCTGACGATATATTTAAGCTTCTTCTTTCATACAGAGATATGATTGAGCCTTATGTGACAGATACATCAGCTTTCCTTCACAAGGCAATTAAGGAAGGTAAGAATATTCTTCTTGAAGGACAGCTTGGAGCACTTAAGGATCCTGACCATGGAATATATCCTATGGTTACATCATCTTCAACACTTTCAGCATATGGTGCTATCGGTGCAGGTATTCCTGCAAGTGAGATTAAGGATGTTGTTACTGTAGTTAAGGCTTATTCATCAGCAGTAGGCGCAGGCGCATTTGTAAGTGAGATATTCGGTGAAGAGGCAGATGAGCTTCGTAAGCGCGGCGGTGACGGCGGCGAATTCGGTGCCACAACAGGAAGACCTAGAAGAATGGGATGGTTCGATGCAGTTGCAACACGCTACGGTGTCCGTATGCAGGGAACATCAGAAGTAGCACTTACTGTAATCGATGTACTTGGATATCTTGATGAGATTCCAATGTGTGTAGGTTATGAGATAGATGGCAAGGTAACAAAGGAATTCCCTACAACATACCAGCTTGAGAAGGCTAAGCCTGTTCTTAAGAAGTTCCCTGGATGGAAATGCGATATCAGGGGAATCAGGAATTATGAAGACCTCCCTGTTGAATGCCGCAATTATATTGAGGCAATTGAGCAGGAGATTGAAGCTCCTATCACAATGGTATCTAACGGTCCGGGAAGACATGAGATAATTCATCGTGTAAGCAGCTACACAAAGTAATACAGCAGATGCAGATATAAAGAAAAAGGCGTAATCATTACGCCTTTTTTATTTGTTTTTGTTGGTTTTATTTGTTGCCGGACATGAATTTGTACGCAAGCATCATTGCGTACAGGACAACCGGAAGACCTACGGTTGCAATCGCACAGCCCTGGAAGAAAAGCTTTGCTTCGGGACTTTGCATAAATGAAAGGATAAGTGTGGTGATATACAGCGCAATCAGAATAACAACAATTACAATAGCTCCTATACGTTTTAATTTATCCATATCAAATAATCCTTTCATAAAAATTCATAATATGATAATATTATATATTATTGATTTGCTATGCGCAATAGGAGGATGTAATGGCGATTAATGTATTGGAATTCCTTGAAGAATCTGCTGCAAGGAATGGGGCAAAGACAGCATGTGCTGATGAGAAAGAAGCGTACAGTTACGACGAACTTGCAGACCGTGCAAGAAGGGCAGGTTCGGCACTTATTGAGGTTACGGGCGTAAGAAGACCTGTGCCCGTATTCATGGACAAAGGCTGCAAAGCACTTGCTGTATTTATGGGTGCGGTATATGCAGGCTGTTTTTATGTCATGCTTGACCCTTCACAGCCACCGGCAAGACTTGATACAATAATTAAGACACTTGAACCTGATGTAATGGTTGTGGATGAGAAGTCCAAGGCTAAGGTAGAGAAGCTTGATTTTAACGGTAAGGTTCTGTTGGCTGATGAGCTTATGGATCATATTATTGATGAGGACGAGCTCGGAAAGGTACGTGAGCAGGCACTTGATATCGATCCGCTTTATTCAATATTTACATCCGGCTCAACAGGAGTGCCTAAGGGTGTTATCGTAAGCCATCGTTCGGTTATAGATTTTATTGGATATTTTACAAAGATATTTAACATTACAGAGGATGATGTTATAGGTAATCAGGCACCGTTTGACTTTGATGTATCTGTTAAGGATATATATTCAACTCTTTACACAGGTGCAACATTGCAGATTATTCCGAAGAAGTTTTTCTCATTTCCTACGAAGCTTCTTGATTACCTTGAAGACCGTAAAGTCACAACCCTTGTGTGGGCTGTCTCTGCACTCTGCATAGTTACGACGCTTAACGGATTTGAGTATAAGAGACCGTCGAGCATTAATAAGGTAATATTCAGTGGCGAGGTGATGCCGATCAAGCATCTTAATGCATGGAGAGAGCAGTATCCGGACGCAATGTTTGTTAATGTTTATGGTCCTACTGAGATTACATGCAACTGTACATATTATATTGTTGACAGGAAATTCGGGCTTGATGAGAAGCTTCCTATGGGTAAGGCATTCCCTAACGAAAAGGTATTTCTGCTCGATGATGATGACAGGCTTGTAGATGAGACAATGCCGGGAAAGCTCGGTGAGATATGTGTATCCGGAACAGCGCTTTCACTTGGATATTACAGGAACAAAGAAAAGACTGATTCAGCATTTGTACAGAACCCTCTTAATGACAGATACATTGAGATGATATACCGTACAGGAGACCTTGGCTATTACAATGATAACGGCGAGATGTGTTTCTCATCACGTAAGGATTTCCAGATTAAGCATATGGGTCACAGAATAGAGCTTGGTGAGATTGAAGCCGCCATGGGAGCAGTTGATAATGTTGTAAGAACGTGCTGCATATTTGATAAGGATGATAATAAGATAATCGGCTTCTATGAAGGTGATACAGACAAGAAGACAATTGTACATGAACTGTCTGCCAAGCTTCCGAAGTTCATGATACCAAGCGTGTTCAGTCAGGTGGCTTCAATGCCTATAACTAAGAATGGTAAGATAGACCGTAACAAACTTATGGAGGACTACAAGAGTGAATGCTGATATATTAAAAAATATTGCACATACATATGGAACACCTTCATATATATTCGATGTGGATGAGCTTGAATCAAGACTTAACACAATCAAACAGATTCTGGGCGAGGGAATTGATGTGCTTTATGCAATGAAAGCTAATCCGTTTCTTGTACCGGTCATGAGCAGACTTGGAATGAGATTCGAGGTGTGTTCACCCGGAGAATTTGCAATATGTGAGAATGAACATGTGAATATGCATGATATAGTTCTCTCGGGTGTTAATAAGGAACGTGCAGATATTGAGCATGTAATGGATGACTGCGGCGGCGTAGGAATATATACCGTTGAATCAGTAAGACATTTCCAGCTTCTTGCATCGATGGCAGAGAAGAGAAGTACAGTAATACACGTTCTTCTCAGAGTTACAAGCGGCAACCAGTTTGGACTTGATGAGGAAGATATTGAGAATATCATCAGCAAAAGAGATGAATTCAAATATGTTGATATCAGAGGAATCCAGTGTTATACAGGAACACAGAAGAAAAAATCAGACCACATAGACAAAGAGATTGACTGGCTCGATTCATTGTGTGACAGACTTTATGAAAAGTATGGATATAAGGCAGAAGAATTTGAGTATGGTCCGGGATTATTTGTGTCATATTTTGAGCCCGGTGTGGATAATAATAACTATGACATGCTGAAGGCACTTGCAGCGAAGCTTGACACAATAAGAGGCAAGTATCACATATCTCTTGAGATGGGAAGGTATATTGCGGCAACATGCGGATTATTCCTTACAAGAGTGGAGGACATTAAGTATAATAAGGAGCAGCACTATTGTATAGTGGATGGTGGAATTAACCATATTAATTACTATGGCCAGACTATGGCAATGAAGCTGCCTGTAACGGAACATATTCCGATGGATGTGGATGAGTCAAAGACATTTGCGATGAGTGACGCATGTGCTTTGCTTGGCAATGACCTTGCACAGAAGTCAGAAGGTGCAGTTCACTGGAATGTATGCGGTTCACTTTGTACAGTCGGAGATGTTATTGTCAAGAACCTTGAACTTACAGACCTTAAGATTGGTGATATGCTTGTTTTCCATAACATAGGAGCTTATTCGGTGACAGAGGGAATCTATCTGTTCCTTAGCAGGAATCTGCCTAACATCATTGAATACAGCAGCAAAAACGGTGCAAGACTTCTTCGCGGTCAGAATCCTACATATGTGATAAACAGCCAAATTCATAATTAATTATTAATTATGATAAAAAGGGCTTGACTATATACATAAAACACAATATTATTGATTTGTTATTTTTTTATAAGGATGGTATTTGAAATGGACGAATTACTTGACATTCTTTCTGAGATTAAACCGGATGTAGATTTTGAGACATGTGACACACTTATTGATGATGAGATGCTTGATTCATTTGACATCGTTACAATCGTAGGCGAGCTTAATGATGCATTTGATATCGAGATTACACCAGCAGATATCGTACCGGAGAACTTTAACTCAGCTGAGTCTATGTGGGAGATGATCCAGAGACTTCAGGACTAATTTCAAGAGAATAATCCAGCCGGTATAATAAAGCTGCCGCATAAGTATGTTGATATTCCTTTAACAGGGGATGCTGATATACTTATGTGGCAGCTTTATTTTGGTTATAAGTATAATGGAGACAATGGCAGATACAGGATAAAATCAGTATGTGCGGCATTTATCGAGAGCATTTTCGATTGCTTTGAGAATCATAACTGACGTATATTTATTTTCGGAAGAATATGTAACACCTTCAACACCGCCGTTGGCAATTACAGAGCTCTTAATCTCTTCAAAAGAATTCTGTATAAGCGGATACATGGTTGTAACGGAATCGGAAATGTTCACCATCTCAATATTATTAATATTGTCTTCGTCTACAGTTACGCGGATGTCGACGGGATTGCCGTTGAGTATAACGGAAGAAGAGTAGACGCCTGCCGTATAACGTCCGGAGGGTGGTGTTGTATCATGTGTATTGCGATTCATCAGAGAAATCACAATAAGGGCAAGTATGGCAAGAGCAATCACGGACAGAATAATTCCTGCAATCAGCTCCTTACATCTTATGACAACGATCTTGGTTTTTGAACCCATGGTGCTATCCTTTCTATCCCTTAAGGGATAATTTGATAATATCATTTTATTCCTTTCACACTTATGATATGATAAAAAAGCGGGAAGTATATTGTTATTTTCAGGCGCGCTTGCGCTTGATGCAGCACGCAGCGGTACCAGGTGGCTAAAAGACAGCCACCAAGTGCCCGCGGCAGCATAGAAGTACTCACATACACAGCCCAGCACGCCAGTGCGAAGGCGTCCCTTATTCACAACATAGTGGGTGGCGAATCCGGCTTACAACATAGTGGGGAGGTGCCCCCTTTAGTGGCAGCAGGTGTTGTGCCAAAGGCTTATGCAGCCGCCGGCCCATAGCGGCTGTCTTTTAGCCGCTTAGTACCGTTGCGAGCTGCATGCAGCGGAAGC
>CAMBEF010000046.1 GCA_945865495.1 uncultured Bacteroides sp.
TTATCATAGAAGCAGTAATAGACATCAAGTGGCTGTTCTTTCCGGTACTGCTTACACTTGCATTCCTTTTTATGTTTAAATTTATTCCAAGCAGACGTCTGCCGCTGTTTGCACAGCTTCCGGGTGCTGTTATATCATCTGTCGGCTGGTATGGCTTCTCGCTCATATATGCTGTATATGTTAATAACAACACCTATACTGCTATGTTTGGTGGTCTTGGAACACTTATCCTTGCGCTGGTATGGCTTTACTCATGCATGATGATTCTTTTCTTCGGAGCTGAATTCAATTCTCTCATCAGCCATGATTATGTGTCAGCCCAGCGTATTAAGCGCTGAAAAGCAGATTTATGCCATTCAGAGTGTAAACATATTTCCGCTCATCTCCTTTTCAAAACTGAATGCCCTGGTATGCACGTTAAAATTATCAAGATACGCAAGAAGTGTCGCATCAATTGCAGCACCCGTTCTTAGCAACAGTTCTTTTACGTTAAAGTTATCTGCCAGAGTTCCTGGCGATGTTGAATTATTAAATGGCACACCGATTGTCCATGTGTTCCCGCTATACCCTATGATGCATATACCTTTCTGGCTTCCCAGCGGATTCAGATTATCTGTCAGTATGCTTACATAACTGTTATAAAAAAATGTAAATCTATCTCCCGGCTTTATTGACCAGTCAGGACTGAGTATGCACATCGAACGATTTACTGCCTGATGATTCCAGCAGCTGTTAAAATCAAGCCCGCCATCAACGACCAGTGGACTGTTTCTTTCTACATCATCATAATCAGGACTTTTGATTCCAAACTGCTCTGCTATCTCATCAGCAGTTTCGCGCAGCAGCCTCCTTGTCTCCTGACATCTGTTATAATAATATGAGTCATAATAGACATTCCTCTTATTATCTCCGAAACCATACATCTCTGCCAGCTTATCTCCTTCAAGCATACATGTCTGCGCCATAAAAACTGCATTGTACTTTTGCATGCGCTCATACACGCTTCCTAATATCTGCTGATCTGTCTTACATTCATGATTCTTAAAATAATCTGCATTATCGTAAAAATATTTTATATTATAGAATTCTGAATACATACAGTTTTTTACATCTGTTTCCGTGACCTCACTCCTGCTGTAAGCATTCATTAATACAGACATCTTGTCTATCTCATTCCATAAAAACCTTCTCGCTTTAGCTTCAGAAATTATGCTTTGTGAAGCATCGCTATAATTATCAGATATAATAGGTGAACTATCATCACCTGTTAATTCCAGTGTATCCACACCGGCATTTTCGCTGCTCACATCTGTATTATATATATCTGCATCCGTTGTTCCGATATAGTTTTTCCATATCCGACACTGATTCTCTTCACTGCCACTCATTAACCTGTTAATCTGCATAATTGCCCACCTCGTAATTCACCTCTATGCATGGATATGATGTCCATACATAGAGGTATTTGTTATAATATTTTTCAGTCTCCATTTTGCAGACGCAAAAGCGCCTGCAGCGCTAATCTCCTATCTCATAATAATAGTATATCGTCATACCTGGAACAAAACTGAATGATGACGAGGATGCTTTCGCACTAATCTGCCAGGTTCCATTTATATTATGATTTCCGGTTGAATCTTTTACATATCCCATATCAATTGATGACCTTGACGATGTTGAAGTCCTCCATGCATTAGTATCCTGTGCCTTAACACGCCAGCCACCTATCATTGATAATCTGATTCCTGAGGTTGTGGTTTTCAGGCTGACACTTTCCGCTACAGCTGTCAAAGGAATTTTGTTACCATTATCTCCAACCTTAATATCTACAGGCACTGAATAATCTGATTGTCTGACATATATTCCTGTTCCCGAATATACAGTAACAGACCCCGGTGCCATTGCTGCTTTACCTACGCACAGGTTCATTGTATCATCAATGAACTCACCACCATTTATTGCATTAGGCGTGTATATAACCATATAATAATCTGTTCCTGATTTTAATGTGATTTTTTTCTTTTCTGCATAACCATAAGATAAGCAGAATTTCCTTCTATGAGCAGTATTATCCTTAATAGAGTTATAATAAGTATTATCAGAATCTCCACTCTCAATTAACTTAAATCTCACCTGCGGATGATGCGACATGAGTGTAATTACAGTATCGTCTCCAGCCGTAAATCTGTACCAACTTTCCCCTGTATTTGGTGTATAATGTGTCATAAACATATTTCGGCTGCTTTCTGTATATCTGTTAAGCCATACCGCATTCTCTTTGCCAATAATATATAATCATTATGACATTTTTACAATACGTTTTTCCCAAGTGGTACTTTTCCGTTCCCAAGTGGTCATGCAGCGCACAGTTTATGCCAATTATTGCTACAATATATGCAAAAAAACAGACACATGGAATACTTTACATTCCACATATCTGCCTCTTTCTTTGCACATATTAGTTTAATACACTACTCCGCCGTCTTAAGCTTTGTACCCGGATAGAAGAATTCAAGCACATCCGAATAACTCATTGCACTGTTTACCATCATATAGACAGCATTCTGGCTCATTCCTATTCCGTGTCCGTAGCCCCCGCCTGTTATCTTAAAGCCTGCACCGTTGTCTGAAGGCTCAAATATGCAGAATGCGCTTGGAAGATTCGACATATTTTTAAAATTACCTTCTGCAGTCACAAGCGGCACGTCAGCAACACCAAACATATATCTTATATTATTCTCACCTGATATTCTTACTGTTGCATTGCTTCCCGCAACTATCGCCGATACAACAGCTCCTCCTGCAACACGCTTTTCAACAGTTATATTGTTGATTGTACCCACTGTTGATATATTCTTCTTTATGTAATCTCCCGAATCACTGCGCACAAGAATCTTATCCGGATAAGCGGCTATTCTTCCTGCAAGCTTGCTGTTGAAGCTGTCCGAAAGTTCTTTTGCGGTTACATTAAGCTCCCATCTGTACAGCTCTGAACGTCTGTCATAATCCTTATATTTTGTGCTCTTGATAAATGACCTGAAGTTATCCTCGACCGTAAGATCCATATTCACAGGCTCACCTCCGACCGCCTGCGATACAAAGTACGGATAATCGTCCGGATCGCTTCCCCAAAGGCTTACATCAGTTGTCACACCACACGAGGTCGAATAATAATAGGTCTGGATTGGCTCGTCATTATATGTAAGTATCTCGCCCTCAGTCTGCTCTATTGCTTCGTTGGATGCAGCACTGTCAGTCACATTGTTGTATACCTGATACAAAGTACTGTCATCAAGATGTGCTCCGAGCGACACATAATTATTATTATCAAGCTCCCTGTAGACGTAGCTTCTTGCACATACAGCCTGAACCTTGAGTGCTTCTGTTCCGTAGCTTACAGGCATCTCACTCGGAACAACCCTTTTAAGATACTGCTCAATAGGGACTTCATTAATGATTACAAGTCCGCCTTCCTCAGAGGATATCTCGATTGTCCCGTCATACTCAGGATTGCCGTAGGCACGGCTGACCGATCTAAGTATTACCTTACCGCCGTTATCTGGAACTATCTTCATTCTTCCACCTGCAAGATAGCCTGATGAGGCATCTGCATTTATTATATCACCTGCTTCATGACGTTCGGAAGAATCCTCCCTGCTTCCGTACACAATCGTAAATGCACTGCTGCACGTTAATTCGGCACTCGCATGATACAGTGAGGCAAAATTATCCGTCTTCAGAAGCACCCTTACATTATCGGCATTAAGAGGCTTTGTTATTGCAGCACCGCAGATTTTTCCATCTGCTACAATAAAATCTGACAGATCATAACCTACGATAAGCGCACCGTAATCTTTTAGGGAAAGCTCACCATAAGTTCTGTATATTCTGTATTTTTCATCCAGAGGTACCTTGCCATAGCCTTCAATCTCTATGTAGTCTTTATCAGCAGAAAGCACTTTGCCGCTGATTGTATCCGTCTTGGTATTGACTGCCGTAACCCGGCCCTGTTCAAGATTAATATCAGCCATTACATTGTCAATATTCTGAGACAGCATGCTAACCTTGTATTCACGTTTTACGCCACCTACGAATACCGACAGCGTATTGCCGTTTCCGTATATCACCCATGCATTGCGCAGAGTGGTCTTGTCCTCCGTCTTCTGCACACACAGAATCTCTTTGCCACGTACAATTAATGTTGCACTTCTGTCGATAGCGTAATCAAGGGCTATTCCTGCAAAATGCATTATACCGTCATCAGTATATGCCTGCCATTCCGATGCGTTGCCGACATTGGACGGCGTACCTACAACTGTTGTTGTTATGCTTGTGACACTGCCTCCGTTAGGCATGTTTTTCAGAAGCCGTATGTATGCATTTACAAAGTCATTCTTTTTAATTACTTCATTATCCTTTCCGGTAAGACTGATTCCGGCAGCCTCTGCATCAGCACCGCACTTTGCAACATATCTTTTAAAATCCTTCTCGGTAACATAACCATTCGGATTATCATTCGTTAAATATCCGTTATCAACAGCATACCGTACATATCCCATATACCACTCAGAAGCGGCGTCATATGTATTAAAGCCTGCCATCTCATCATCCGCTGCACATGCACCGGCTATAAGCTTGGCTGCCTCAGCTCTTGTAATTCCCTTATCTTTCCTGTCCGCAAACATAACAAAATACAGCATTACACCCACTTCAACCAGCGCCGCAAATACTGCTGTCATGGTTATAAGCTTAAGCTTCTTTCCGTGAAACCATCCTGATGTATGCATCTGATACCCCCCATTTCCAAATATATTACATTAAATATATATATAATAAATATATATAATCATCAGACTGCCATAATATTCATATACTAAAAGAAGCCCGAACCTTAAGGCTCAAGCTTCTTTTAAAATGTTCCCAAAATGCCGTTTCCCACGATCTCGACGCCTAGCAAAGCTAGGTGGGTAACCGCATGCAATCCGCTGCCTTCCACTGACTAATGCGCTAATGCGCACCGTGACAATTATGTCACCGGAGGCCTGACATTAGATTACAGATATAAGAATCCCTGTCAATAAATGTAGGTTCAAAATAGTGGGTTGGCGAACACCCCAGGAAACATATCATCAAGCACTTCCTGATGTTTATATTATATGCTACTTCCTGAAAAATATCAACACACTTTTACTTTTCCGGAAAGTACATTTTTATAATCTTCAAGATTTTTTGCAAGCAATGCCGGTGTATCAAGATGATATGGACACATTGACTTGCAGTGACCACAGTGCATACAATCCTCTATCTTCATCATCTTTGCCTGCACCTCCGGCGTAAGCTGTATCTCTGACGGAGAACGTCTGAGAAGGAGTGACATTCTTGCACAGTTATTTATCTCTATTCCTGCCGGACATGGCATACAATATCCGCAGCCACGGCAGAAATCTCCCTGAAGCTGCTTCCTGTCATTGTCAATCAACGCTCTTATGTCATCTGTCATTGCAGGTGGATTAGTTACATATGAAAGAAACTCGTCGAGTTCACTTTCTCTCTGTACTCCCCATATCGGCAGGACATTATCGAACTCAGCTTCAAATGCATATGCAGCCCTTGAATCCGTTATAAGACCGCCTGACAGCGCTTTCATTGCAATAAATCCCATATCTGCCTGTTTGCATTTTGTTACAAGCTCTATATCTTCATCTGATGCAAGATAACAGAAAGGGAACTGCAATGTCTCATAAAGTCCGGAATCAATTGCCTCATGAGCCACCTTGAGGCGGTGATTCGTTATACCGATATGCTTTATCATTCCCTTCTGTTTTGCTTCAAGCATAGCCTCATAAAGACCCGTACCATCTCCCGGCTTAGGGCAGAATGACGGATTGTGGAACTGATATATGTCGATATAATCTGTCTGAAGATTATCAAGACTTGTCCTTATATCCTTCCAGAATTCATCCGCATTCTTCGCTGCTGTCTTTGTTGCAATAATAACTTTATCACGCATACCCTTGAACGCAAGTCCAAGCTTATGCTCGCTGTCTGTATAGAATCTTGCGGTATCAAAAAATGTAACACCGCCGTCATAAGCCTTCCTAAGAATTCTTACAGCCTCGTCATCTGACACACGCTGTATAGGAAGTGCACCAAAACCATTCTTATCCGTAACTATTCCCGTCTTACCAAGCTTTACTGTTACCATACATTAATCTCCCTCTGTGCAGGCATTTATGTGCCGTTATGATTCCGATTATATGATGCAGGGGCATCCCCTGATTTTCCAATTATAATGCATGAATGTATTCCGAATGAATTTTCAAAAAAGCACCATGCAGGATTCATCTGCACGGTGCCTAATTGTATCACAGCTAATCTTATTAGTCAATTATTATCAGATGCACATCAGATAAGTGACTCATACAGCTTAGTTATATCTGCAACACTTGTCTCCTTAGGGTTACCAGGACGGCATGCATCATCATATGCTGACTGGGCAAGGAAAGGTATATCTTCTCTCTTAACGATATCCTTAAGATCCTTAGGAATACCAACATCTTCAGCAAGCTTTCTTACAGCATCAACAGCCGCCTTACGATATTCTTCCTGAGTCATGTTCTCTGTTCCTTCAACGCCCATTGCCTTAGCAATGTCACGATACTTCTCGCCTGTTGCTTCTGCATTATATTCCATTACAGTAGGAAGGATGATGGCATTGGCAATTCCGTGAGGTGTGTCATAGAGAGCTCCAAGCGGATGTGCCATTGAATGAACGATACCAAGACCTACATTAGAGAATCCCATACCGGCCACATACTGTCCGAGTGCCATTCCTTCACGTCCTTCAGGTGTATTGGCAACTGCACCTCTAAGTGATCTTGAGATAATCTCTATTGCCTTAAGATGGAACATATCTGAGAGTTCCCATGCTCCTGCTGTTATGTAACCTTCAATTGCATGTGTAAGTGCATCCATTCCTGTTGCGGCTGTAAGTCCCTTAGGCATAGATGACATCATGTCAGGGTCGATAAATGCAACTACAGGAATATCATGTGGATCAACACATACCATCTTACGATTCTTCTGAGTATCTGTGATTACATAGTTGATTGTAACTTCTGCAGCTGTACCTGCTGTTGTTGGAACTGCAAATATAGGCACTGCCTTATTCTTAGTATCAACTGCGCCTTCAAGACTTATTACATCTGCGTGCTCAGGGTTGGCAATTATGATTCCGACAGCCTTGGCTGTATCCATTGACGAACCACCACCAATTGCAATAATGTAATCAGCTTCTGCCTTCTTATAAGCCTCTACACCTGACTGCACGTTCTCAATTGTCGGATTAGGCTTGATGTTGGAATACAATTCATACGCAAGACCTGCTTTGTCGAGTTCATCGAGAACTTTCTTCGTTACTCCGAACTTAACAAGGTCAGGGTCAGAACATACAAATGCTTTCTTTAATCCACGTCCCTTAGCCTCTGTTGGAATTGCGCTGATTGCGCCTGCTCCGTGATAAGATGTCTCATTAAGAATAAAACGATTCATGAATATATACCTCCTTGAAATAAGTCTTACCTTTAAACTGTTAAAATTATAACACATTTGTTTTTGAAATTAAACACTAAATTGACAAATTTTTCAAAATTTATCTTCATTTATTATTATTTTTTATTTTGTGTACATAAAGTAAAATATTTACACATAGTTTTAAATAATGCTACAGATTGGAAATTATGTCCGATGTCCGTTATTAAAAGATTACTCATAGTAATTATGGCAGCTCTTCTGTCATTTACAATACCGTTCCAATACCGTATATACGCTGCAGCAACCCGCACACCGGCTGCCCTGTCACAGTTATATGCACGTTACGCCGCACTCATTGATGCCGACAGCGGTCGCGTGTTGTTTGAAAAAAACGGGTATGAAGCAGCTCCCAATGCAAGCACAACCAAAATAATGACATGCCTGCTTGCATTAGAGCTCGGTAATCCGGATGATGTTGTTACCGTATCTTCGTATGCTGCCTCTATGCCCGATGTACAGCTTAATATCAAAAAAGGCGAACGCTACAGGCTGAATGACCTTCTCTACTCACTTATGCTGCAGTCACACAATGACAGTGCCGTGGCAATTGCAGAGCACATAGCTTCATCATATCTTGATGGCGGTTCATACCACTCCGATGCAGCAAGCCGTTCATCTGAAGAAAGCCGCAGACTTGTGCAGATATTTGCAGCCGCAATGAATGAACGCGCAGCTGCAATCGGATGTTCAAGTGCACATTTTGTCACACCCAACGGGCTTGATGCAGAGGATGAAAATGGCCCTCATTCTATATCTGCTGTTGATCTTGCAAGAATACTTGCAGTCTGTATACAGAATGAAGAGTTTATACATATAACAAGAACCGGAAATTATTCATTTAACAATCTGGACAATACCGCCACACGCAGCGTGCACAATACTAATGCTTTTCTTGATATGATGGATGGTGTAATATGTGGCAAGACCGGATTCACCGGCAATGCCGGCTACTGCTATACATGTGCATACGCAAGCGACGGAAGACGTTTTGTGAGCGTTGTACTTGCCTGCGGATGGCCCGGCAACAAAACCTATAAATGGAAAGATACACGCAAAATCCTCGAGTATGCAAAAGCTTCTTATTACTACAGGGATATTTTTGTTCCCATTGATGATTATCGCAATATATGCGTTTCTGACGGCACAACCGAATATGTGGAAACATATATACCCGACAGTCTTTCTATGCTTATTGCCGATACAGATGTGGTAAATGTTACATACAATCTCCCGGGTACGATTAAAGCTCCCGTAAATGACAACGATATCGTCGGAAGTGCAGACATCTATATTAACGATTCATTAACTGCCAGTCTTCCGATATATGCACGCGGCAATTGCACAAAAATTGATTATATTTTCTGTGTAAGGAAAATACTGTTATACTTCACGCTTATGAACTATTGAAAAATCATTAGCTGTATAATATAATATGAAAAAGAATTTTGAAAGGACACTTGGACATGATAAAGATATACAAAGCATTTCCTGGAGGAAAGCATAAAGTACTTACAATGAGTTATGATGACGGCAAGTTTGCAGACCGTAAGCTTGTTGATATTTTTAATAAATATGGCATAAAAGGAACATTCAATCTAAATTCAGGCTTATATAATGACGGTAAGCGTATTGACCCATCAGAATGGCGTGAATTATATAAAGGACATGAGGTTGCTGCACACACACTCACGCATCCTACAATTGACAGATGCCCTTCTGTCGAGATTGTTCAGGAACTTCTTGAGGACCGGAAGTTTCTTGAGAGTGTAATGGGCTATCCTATCCGTGGCATAGCATATCCTAACGGTTCATACAGCAAGCGCATCGGAAGCATTGCCAGAAGCATCGGCTATGTATACGGCCGTGCTGTAGGTGATTCATACGCAATGGTTCATGCAACTGAGCTCGCCAATAATGATGCACAGGGTCCTGTTCCTGTAGGTGATGAGACAGGCTTTTCTCTTCCGTCTGACTTCATGGAATGGAAAGCAACGTGCCACCATAAGCATAACCTTATGAAGTTTGGCGAGAACTTTAAGGCATTATATAAAAAACAGTATCTCTATATGATGTATGTATGGGGACATAGCTATGAATTTGAGAATGACAACAACTGGAATCTCATGGATGAGTTTTGTTCACTCATAGGCGGTCAGGATGATATATGGTATGCAACCAATATTGAGATTGTCGATTATATGGATGTGTTTGACAGACTACAGTTTGCCGCAGACTTAAGCTTTGTTTATAACCCGTCCGCTGCATCTGCATGGCTCATTATAAACGACACTCATGTGGTTGAAGTCAAAGGCGGTACTACTGTTGATCTTAAGCAGTATGACAACTGAGAATTGCAATGTCTATTGAAAATTTGTAATGTAAAAAGCTTACATATTCAGGCAATATATTGCCGGATATGTAAGCTTTATTTTTATATCAGTATGCAGATTAATACATGCTTCCACCCGGAATCTTACGCATCATGAATGCCGAATCCTGTGCAAATGTAATTGCATCATCCCTTGTCACAAGTCCTCTCTGATACAGATCATATATTGCATCATCCATGGTAATCATGCCATCTTTACGGTTAGTCTGGATAATACTCATAATCTGTGGTGTCTTTGATTCACGTATAAGATTGCGGATGGCAGAATTGGCAAACATTACTTCAAATGCTGCAACTCTGGCTCTTCTGTCAGCAGTTGGCATAAGCTGCTGTGATATAACCGCTTCGAGAACCATGGCAAGCTGGACTCTTATCTGCTGCTGCTGATGAGGCGGGAATACGTCTATGATACGGTCAATTGTGGCTGCCGCTCCGATTGTATGCAGTGTTGAAAGAACCAGATGTCCTGTTTCGGCAGCTGTTATTGCTGTTGAAATAGTCTCAAGATCTCGCATCTCACCTACAAGGATTACATCAGGATCTTCACGGAGCGCAGCTCTTAGTGCCGCTGCATATGAAAGTGTATCAAGTCCGATCTCTCGCTGGTTAATCATGGATTTTCTGTGGTTGTGAAGGTACTCGATAGGATCCTCAAGTGTAATTATATGCGCGTCCCTTGAATCATTAATCTTATCAATTATTGATGCAAGTGTTGTAGACTTACCACTACCTGTAGGCCCTGTTACAAGAATAAGACCTCTCTTTTTCTTGTAAAGTTCAATAACATCCTCTGAAAGACCAAGCTGCTCCGGCTTTGGAATCTGCATTCCTACAATACGGAGAGCACATGCACACGCACCCTTCTGCTTATATGCATTAACACGGAATCGTCCTGTGCTTCCGAGTGCGAATGAAAAGTCAATCTCTCCTCTCTCTTCATATGCAGCTCTCTGCTTGTCATTCATAAGGCTATACACCATACGCTGTGTATCCTCGGGACTAAGTTCCGGATAGTCAAGCGGAATAAGTGAACCGTTAACTCGAACCATCGGAGGAATACCGACTGTTATATGAATATCAGATGCCCCCATATCTTTTCCTTTGTTGAGCACCTGCTCAACTGTCGCTAAATCTACAACCATTTTATCTTACTCTCCATTCCTATGCATAATCTAATTGCTCATTTATAGTCTTATTCCAGGCAGTTATTACTTCTCAACCTCATATGTTACCTTAACCATCTCTGACATTGATGTTGTTCCGTCAAGAACATACTTGGCAGCAGACGCCTTAAGGGTACTCATGCCTTCCTCAATTGCCTGCTCCTTAATCTCATCAGCAGACTTACCCCTGGCTATCATCGACTTTATCTTTGGTGTGATAGTCATTATCTCATAGATACCTATACGTCCCTTATAGCCCGTATTATCACACATCTTACATCCACATGGCTCATAAAGTACAATATCTTCTGAAGGGTCTACCGCAAGCTCCTCCTTCTCTTCAGCAGTTGCAAGTCTTGGCTTCTTACACTCACACAGTCGTCTGACAAGACGCTGTGCGATAATACCAACAAGTGAGTCTGCGATAAGATATGGCTCAACACCCATATCTGCAAGTCTCGAAATAGAATTGGCAGTACTGTTTGTATGAAGTGTACTTACAACAAGGTGACCCGTGATAGATGCTCTTACGGCAATCTCTGCTGTCTCCGAATCTCGGATCTCACCAATCATGATGATATCAGGATCCTGTCGGAGAATTGAACGAAGCGCATTGGCAAATGTCATGTCTGCCTTATTATTAACCTGTACCTGGTTAATTCCGTCTATATTAGCCTCTACAGGGTCTTCTACTGTTATAATATTAACTTCTTCACTGTTAAGTGAACTTAACGCCGTGTAAAGAGTTGTAGACTTACCACTACCTGTAGGTCCAGTTACCAGGATAATTCCATGAGGGTTCTTAAGTATGTTATCAAACTTGACAAGATCTGCAGGTGTAAGTCCAAGATCACTCTTCTGCTTCTTAAAGCCTTCCTTGGATGCAAGTCTCATAACGACTTTCTCGCCATATACTGTAGGAAGGTTAGAAACTCGGATATCATACTCTCTGTTATCTACAATTATAGTGATACGACCGTCCTGAGGCTTACGCTTCTCAGAAATATCCATTCCTGACATAATCTTAAGTCGTGCAGTAATGGCACCGAGAAGAGACTTATCATATTCAATTACTTCCCTGAGCACACCATCGACACGGTATCTGACACGTATAGATTCCTCAAACGGCTCGATATGTATATCTGATGCTCTCTGTCTTGCAGCCTGTTCAATAATACTGTTAACAAGCTGTACAATAGGTGCATTCTCGACATCTTCCTTACGGAGCTTCTCTTCTTCGCTTTCCTCCTGAACAAGCCCCTGCTCCTTCTTGTACATCTCAGCAATATTCTGTGCCTGTTTCTTACCGAATACACGGTCAAAATATGCTCTTATGTCAGAAGCATTAGCAAGATAAGGTGCAACCTGCTTACCCGTAATAATGTTAATATCATCCATTGCAAGGATATTCATAGGGTCAGCCATTGCGACCTGAATAACACCGGCATTATTCTTATCATATCTCATAGGAACAAGAGTATACTTACGCATAACTTCTTCCGGTATAAGATCCCTTACATTCTCTTCCGGTTCCTCAACCTGCAGATCAATGAATTCAATGTTGAGCATCTCACAAAGAATGTCATTAATCTTTTCCTGAGTTACATATCCAAGCTCAACAAGCATCTCACCAAGCATGCGTCCCTTTTCTTTTTGCTCTTTAAGTGCCATATTAAGCTGATTCTGGTCGATAAGTCCTCTGCTCATCAGAACGTCGCCCAGTCTGATCTTTTTCCTGTAATTCATGCTCCCTCTTTCTGCCGGTACTCCGGCCAATCTTTCATAATATTAAAATTATATTACATAATCACAAAATATTCAATCGTTAAGGGACTATTATTTGTGATATTGCATAAGAATCTTCCTTGCTCAATAT
>CAMBEF010000047.1 GCA_945865495.1 uncultured Bacteroides sp.
TTGCACCACTGCTTGCCGGCTCTGAATCAGTTGAGCAGTCGAAGCGGATAATTGCCGGCAATACCGGGAATATAATAACAGTGGCGCAGACGGTTGTTGCAGATAGCGGAATGAGCTATACAGTAAATGCTTACTTTACGACAGAACATTTTCCTACAAGGAATTATGGGGATGTCACGCTGCCGGCCGGTATATATGATGCATATCGTATCGACATAGGAAGCGCCCGGGGACATAACTGGTGGTGCGTGCTGTACCCGCCTCTTTGTTTTGAAGACGAGACACATGCAGTGATGAGTGAGGATGCGAGAGAATATCTAAAAGATGATCTTACTCCGGAAGAGTATGAGCTGATTACCAATGGCAACGGCAATGAAGTTACAGTCAGATTCAGGCTTCTTAAATTTCTTAACAGATATATGAAATAAAAACAGTGATTGGGAGTAATAATGGCAGAGAAGGTTTTGATAAAGATACTCAGTGAAGCAAGAGCAGGTGAAGAGAAGGAGAATATGGAGATAGATTATACGGGACTTCTCAACCGGCGCAACGGTGTGATTTACATAAGGTATGACGAAGTGGCTGACACAGGCACAGGGCTTACGGCTAATATGATAAAGATATACCCGGATGACATAAAAGTGGAGATTAACAAAAAGGGCGCAATAACATCACATATGAGCTTCGTAAGCGGTGAGAAGACGCATACATTCTATGAGACACCGTTTGGCGCAATGAATCTTGCAATATATGCGCGTCAGGTTGATATAGAAGAGACACCTGATACGATTCATGTATTTATGGATTATTCTATAGAAGCAAATTACGAGACAGTATCAGATAATTCGATTGATATAACGGTGAAGAGAAAGCGTTGATTGATATATCGGGAGATATATTATATTTTTTGAAAAAATCACAAATAGCATGAGATTGGAGACAGCCTCCTAATCTCATGCTATTTTTAACTTAAATTACATATGCATAATAGGCCCATACATCTCAGGACGTCTGTCTCTGAATACGCCCCAGCTAAGACGCATCTCACGGATGGCATCAAGGTCAAAGGTGTGGGTTATTACGCCCTCTTTTGTGCGTATGTCAATTGATTCGACAACTCCGCCTGTCTCGTCTGTGATAAATGATGATCCGTAGAACCTGAGAGAAGAAGATTGTCCGCCGTTGGCCTCACTTGGCTTGACAGTCTCAGTGCCGATACGGTTAGCGGCAATGAGCGGCATAATATTGGCCGCGGAGCTTCCCTGCATTACTCTTCTCCAATGAGGCATGCTGTCACATTCGAGTATCGGCTCGGAACCGATTGCTGTAGGGTAGAATAGAAGCTCTGCGCCATCAAGCGCCATGCATCTTGCACTCTCCGGAAACCACTGATCCCAGCAGATTCCGACGCCTATTCTGGCATAGGCAGTGTCCCAGACTTTGAAGCCTGTGTCACCCGGCGAAAAATAGAATTTTTCCTGATAGTAATGGTCATCGGGAATGTGCGTCTTGCGGTAAACACCGAGAACGCTGCCATCTGCGTCTATTATGGCAATGGAATTAAATGCAGTATTGCCGGCTTTTTCGTAAAAACTTACCGGGAGTACTACGTGGAATTCTTCGGCAACTTTCTTAAAGTGTGCAACTGCCGGATTCTCATCCGGTGTTGTAGCCAGACTATAGTAATCGTAATTGCGCTCCTGACAGAAATACAGGTTCTCAAACAGCTCAGGAAGCAGTATTATCTGAGCACCGTCTGCTGCCGCCTCGCGCACAAGGCTGTCAGCTTTCTCAATGTTGGCTGCGGTATCTTTTGAACAGCGCATCTGAACAGCGCCTACGCATACATTTCTCATTGTGTACCTCCTGTATGGCAAAAAAACGGTATCTGCTGCGTGAGACAGTGGATGTTGCCGCCACCGGTAAGTATCTCACGCGTATATATCTGAATTACCCTGCGTGATGGAAAGAGCTCTTCAAGAATCTTCTTTGCATCGGCATCATAAACGTGGTTGATGTCATCAGGATTATCAGGCTTACCGAATCCCGGCATTATAATCGCATTATTGGATATGTAAAAATTAACATATGATGCGGCAAGACGTTCGCCGGCAGTCCTTACAGGTTCAAAGCCGCAGCTGTCGAGTCCTTCGCATTCCTCAGGTGTTATATACACCGGATCCGGCATAGGCAGCTTGTGAACGGTTATTGTGCGTCCCTTGGCATCAGTTTCATTTTCAAGGTAATCAAGACACTGCATTGACATGTCATACTGGACATCATCCCTGTCGGAGGTCATACCGAGTACAACGTGTCCCGGCTGTGTAAATGCACATATATTGTCTACATGTTCATTAGTTTCATCGTTAAATACACCACATGGAAGCCACAGTACCTTGCTTACATTGAGATAATCTTTGAGATTCTGTTCGATCTCAGATTTGGTAAGAGAAGGATTGCGTCCCTTGCTTAGCAGGCATGATGCGGTTACCATTGCGGTTCCTTCACCGTCAACATGAATAGAACCGCCCTCAAGAACAAAATCACCTGCATTATACGCATCAGCGTCAAGCATATCGCAAAGCTTGTATGCCATGGCATTGTCCTTATCCCACGGGAAATACAGTCCGTCAACAAGTCCGCCCCATGCATTGAAGCACCAGCTTATTCCGCGCAGTGTGCGGGCATTGTCAACAACAAAGGTAGGGGCACAGTCACGCGCCCACGCATCATTATTCGACATCTCGATAACTCTGATATTGTCCGGGAGTGCAAGCCTTGCATTCTCGTATTGTGAATAGCTGGCACATATGATTACCTTTTCTGATTCAGCTATCGCAGATGCAATCTTAACAAATACTTTCCTTGCTTCGTAGCCGCCGAAGCTCCATGAATCGGTACGCTCGGGCCATATCATAATACAGCCGTAGTGTCTGTCGTATTCGGCAGGCATATAGAAGCCGTCATTAACAGGTTTTGATTCGAGTATTTTCATCAGATGGCATATCCTTTTGTTTTAATAACTTCAATTACACTGTCTACACATTCTTCACATATATCATGTGTGCCTGCTTCAACCATTACACGCACAAGAGGCTCGGTACCGCTCTCACGTACAAGAATACGTCCATCATCGCCAAGCTTTGCAGCAACCTTTGCAACAGCTGCCTGAACATCAGGATCATTCTGTGCGGCAGCCTTGTCAATTACCTTAATGTTCTTAAGAACCTGTGGATAGATTGTAACAGGGCTTGCAAGCTGATGAAGAGTCTTCTTTTTGGCGAGCATGACTTCCATCATCTTGAGGGATGTCAGAATGCCGTCACCGGTTGTTGCGTATTTGCTGAATATAATATGTCCGGACTGCTCGCCACCGATGCGGTAGCCGTTCTTAGACATATTCTCATATACATACTTATCGCCTACTTTGGTCTTCTCATATTCAATGCCTACTGCATCAAGAGCCTTATACAGACCGAAGTTAGACATTACTGTTGTAACAATCTTATTGGAAATGAGCTTGCCGCGCTCTTTCATGTAGCATCCGTAAATGTAGAGGATGAGGTCACCATTTATTACTTCACCTGTCTCATCGACGCAGAGACAGCGGTCTGCATCGCCATCATATGCGAAACCTACGTCGAGGTGTTCTCTCTTAACAAGCTCCTGAAGGCTCTCAATGTGTGTAGAACCGCAGTCTGTATTAATGTTGGTTCCGTCAGGTTCTGCATGGATGACATAAGTCTTGGCACCGAGTGCATCAAATACGCCTTTTGCAATAGACCATGCACTTCCGTTGGCAAGGTCAAGACCTACGCGCATACCTTTGAAAGAATATGTTGCAAGTGACATAAGGTATCCCATGTAGCGGTTGCGGCCTGCTGCATAATCGATAGTGCAGCCGATGCGTTCGTGAGTTGCAAGAGGTACTTCAGCATGGTCTCCGTCAAGATACTTCTCAATCTCAGAGATTACATCTTCGCCCATCTTTTCACCCTTATCATTGATAAGCTTGATTCCGTTATCATAGAAAGGATTGTGGCTTGCTGAAATCATTATGCCGCAGTCAAAGTCCTCAGTTCGCGTCACATATGAAACGCTTGGTGTAGTGGTTACGTGAAGAAGGTAAGCATCCGCACCCGATGCAGTAAGACCTGATACGAGAGAGTACTCAAACATATAGCTGCTGCGTCTTGTGTCCTTGCCTATGATTATCTTAGCTTTGCCATCCTCATGGTTCTGACCGTAATACCAGCCTAAGAAGCGTCCAATCTTGAATGCATGCTCAACTGTAAGTGTTACATTGGCTTCACCACGGAAACCGTCTGTACCAAAATATTTGCCCATTATAATCTCCATTCCGCGAACGCTAAGCGCCGCTTAATATTTAATCCCATAACATGATATTAGAGCGCAAGATACTAGAACTTGCCACCGCCGCCACCGAATGTATGTCCGCCGCTTCCGCTGTGGGACGAACCTCCTGACGAACCTCCGCTGCTCTCGGAAGGCTTCGGCTTCTCGTGGCGTACCCTTGATGTACGCAGATATGTATCAACGCGCCGGTTGACATCATACTGATTATCATGCATGTAGCTTGTGCTGTCAACAGTCATTCGTGACTTATTCTTCATACGCAGAATGCACACCACAAGCACTGCAACAGCGGCTGCAATTCCAAGCTTGACAGGCATTGCATAAAGAAGCTTTTCACTGAGTGATGCAGCTTCGCCTACGGTTGTAGTCATGCCGTTGCCGCCGGCATCGGACGATGAAGGAAGGTAAGTCATATAGTCAGATGTCTTATTAATAAATGCAACGCATCCGTCATAATAATTGCCGGAAGAAAGCTTAGAAGTCACGGCAGTGACGATGTTGTCAATGCGTGTGTCAGACAGATAGCGGATTGCATTGCCTGATGTAGATATCCATACCTCACGTTCTTCCATGTTGATAAGCATCAGTGCGCCGTCACCGTGAAGCTTATCATATCCGAAATCATGCGCCATGTAAAAATCCTCTGCATAACGCATTGAAGATTTGCCTTTGGTTGAGTTGGTTGTTACTATTATGAGGTCAATCTGTGATGCTTCAGCCTTGTTAACGCACAAAGCTTCAAGTCTGGTTATCTGGTCTGATGTCAGAAGACCGGCATCATCGTAGACTTTCTGTCCCGCGCTGTCAAATCCGCACATCATGCAGAAGAAAAGTGCCATCACAAGCAGTGCGGTAATCCGGGCTGTTATACGTCTGATAGTCTTTACCATAATACAACACCTCCAATCATCGCAATTATAAGTGTTATGACAAAGGTAATTATAAATGCAGCAACAGAGCGTCCTGTACTTATAGGGCGGTCCGCAACAATCTTACCAGTCTGGCCGTTCATCAGAAATGTGTAATCCTTACCGTTATATCGGTAGTTAAGCATCCATACCGGAAGAAGTGCATAATATCGGGCAGTTACGCGTGAATTGGGCGTGTCAGTACGGCTTGTTACTGATGAGTACCCGGTAAGAGTCTTATCGGCAGCCTCCTTTATGTATCTGTTGGTACGCTTATATATGCGGTCAAACATCTCCTCGGCAGTATAGTTATACCTTTCAGAAAGATATCCTGACAGATATGGCATCTCAAACTTACGAAGCTCGCTGTAATCAAACGGTTCGAGCTTATCCATATCGTCATCATTCATCTTCTCGGAAGCATCGGCAGGAATCTTCTCAAAACGTGCAGATACCTCACGCGCTACATCATAATACTGCGTTACGGTGTAATAATAATCTGCGTGGTCTTCGCGTGATACTATGAGACCCGTTCCGTGCATAGAGTCGGTAGAATGGACATCATAGCACCAGAAAGGAACATATATGCCTGTCAGTTTATCAATCATGCTGTCAGAACGGAGTGCCCCAGGCGTAAGAAGGCCTTTGCGTGTCCATGCCCTGAACTTTTCGACAGCCTTATCTTTGTCAAGCTTAAACGGAATAATAAGCTTTGGCTTGAATTCCCCCTCAAGTCTGTCTGCAACCAGAGTCGGATTGCCGCAGAAACCGCATATCGTTGCGGAAGTATACTCGTCTGATACAAGCTCGGCACCACAGCTTGTGCAATGATAGATCTTCATCTCAGGCTGCTCACCGGATTCATCAGAGCTGCCGGAATCATCATGATTGCCTGCCTGCGGATTGCCGTACTTTGCCAGATACTCATTTACCGTGCATGATTCCTGACATGACGGGCACGTAAGCATCTGTGTGTCCGGGTCAAATACCATGACGGTACCGCATCCGGGACATTTGTAAGTAATTGTTTTGCTCAAAATAGTACCCCCTGTAATTAATTATGCAATGTTCATAATTTGTTCATATTTAATTCAACAAGAATTAACATTAAAAACATTGTTTCTTCACTTTTGAAAAATATAATAACATCATAATAAAAATTGCTTACAAGATAATATCATTTTTCATAATTGAGCTATAGATAGCTCTCCTCCCTTTTTGATCGCCCATGTGAATGGGCGATTTTTTTGCCTTTTATCATGTAATATATGATAAAACAAAGCATATAATACCGGCTGCAACGAGAATCCAGCTGATAATGGTCTTACGCTTCTTCTGCGCCAGTGTATCTTCCAGAATCCGGTCACGTCTGTCAAAATACATCGCAAATTCTTTCTTTATCGAAATGAGCCTTACAATGCCGGCAAAAGCCAGTATAAATCCCACAAATGACAGAAGAAAATTCAAAAATGGCATATATTGCATTGAATATTCCAAACCTTTCTTTCTATTTAAAAATATATTAGCAAACAGCTGAGAATATTGTATCATAAATTTTCTCGTTTTTGAACTTATTACTTTCAATTTTATGATGTTTGGGGTATAATTAAGATACTTTAGAGCGTTGACCGCCCTGAGGCGGAGAATGGAGGAGTTTATGTTAGTTTCAGCTAAAGAGATGTTGGAGAAAGCAAGAGATGGAAAGTATGCAGTAGGTCAGTTCAATATTAATAATCTTGAATGGACTAAGACAATCCTTCTTACTGCACAGGAGATGAATTCACCTGTAATTCTTGGTGTGTCTGAGGGCGCAGGCAAGTACATGACAGGATTCAAGACTGTAGCCAATATGGTTAACGGAATGATTGAATGTCTTAATATTACGGTTCCTGTAGCACTTCATCTTGATCATGGCACATATGACGGATGCTATAAGTGTATTGAAGCAGGATTTTCATCAATCATGTTCGATGGCTCACACTATCCTATAGATGAGAATGTAGAGAAGACAAGAGAACTTGTTGAAGTATGTGCCAAGAAGGGTCTTTCACTTGAGGCCGAGGTAGGTGCTATCGGTGGTGAAGAGGATGGCGTTATCGGTATGGGCGAGTGCGCAGATCCTGAT
This sequence comes from uncultured Bacteroides sp., assembly GCA_945865495.1. Taxonomy (GTDB): domain Bacteria; phylum Bacillota; class Clostridia; order Lachnospirales; family Lachnospiraceae; genus Bacteroides_F. The sequence goes on from CAMBEF010000047.1 coordinate 7,411, forward strand.
GAGTGTAAGAGAATTGCGGACCTCGGAGTTACAATGCTTGCAGCAGGTATCGGCAATATTCACGGTAAGTATCCTGCTAACTGGGCAGGCTTAAGCTTTGACACACTTGCAGCAATCAAGGAGAAGACAGGAGATATGCCGCTTGTACTTCACGGTGGTACAGGAATTCCTGAAGATATGATTAAGAAGGCAATCTCACTCGGAGTTGCGAAGATCAATGTTAATACAGAGTGCCAGCTTGCATTTGCAGCAGCTACACGTAAGTATATTGAGGAGGGCAAAGACCTTGAGGGTAAGGGATTTGACCCACGTAAGCTTCTTGCTCCGGGTTGTGAGGCAATCAGAGCAACTGTTAAGGAGAAGATGGAACTCTTTGGTTCTGTTAATAAGGCCTGATTTTGAGGCGTGAAGCATACAGATAACAGGCAGGATATTACATTTATGAAACAGAATTCAAAGACCTATGACATCATCAGGTACATAGTGCTTGGTGTTGCGGTAGTGGTATTCCTTGTGGCGGCAGGAATGCTTATCCACATTTTTATGGAATATAAAAAGGGCACGGACATATATGAGAATATAAGCGGTTCGGTGCTTACACCTGTTGATAAGACGACAGGCGACGGAGCGGATACTTCTTCGGATGAGGAGGAGAATCTTCCGTTTGTGTATGATCATCAGGCACTTCTGAATATTAATTCCGAAGGTCAGGGATATCTTTATATACCGTCAATTGACCTGAGATTACCGGTAGTGCAGGGAACAGATAATGAATATTATCTCAATCATACATTTAACAAAGTTTATAACGCGGCAGGAGCGCTGTTCATTGATTCCAGGGTAGATAAAGGACTTGGCGGCTCCAACGTTATAATATACGGTCATAATATGAAGAATGGCAGCATGTTTGCCAAGCTTGCTTACTATAAGAATGAGTCATTCTACAGGCAGCAGGGCAATGATGTATTCTACATATATACCGGCGATGAGATTCGCGAGTACAGGATATTTGATGCTTTTGAGAATGATCCGGAAGGATATGTGTATACATGTAATTTCGGTACGGCATCACAGCTTCAGGAATATGCTTCTACAGTGAAGTCATATTCTTTATATGACACGGGAGTTGATGTGTCGTCAGCCACGCAGGTTGTAACATTCTCAACATGTACCGGTGATGGTGCAAGAAGAATCATAGTTCAGGGTATATATGTCGGAAGCAGGGCTAATAATCAGACTTCTGATAATTAGGCTTACAATGACACAACATCAGTAACATGACGCCGGAATAGCTGATTCTTTGCATGATAAGCACTTTTAGTTAAGTTTTTTAAGAAAATTTTAAAAAGCACTTGCATTTTGCAAAGATATGAGTTATTTTAATTATAGGCTAAGCGGCCGGTAATTTAATGTAGTTTGACTGAGCAGGACAACGGCGTTCCTTTTTTTAAGGGACGCATTTTTTTATGACCGGCTTCTTAAAATCAAATCGTGAAAGGAAGATATGACACATGGAAGAGAAGTACACAATTTCTGACATTTTCGGTGAGAACGTGTTCAGCGACAAGGTTATGCAGGAACGTCTCCCAAAGAAGGTTTACAAGAATCTTAAGAAGACAATGGCAGGTCTTCAGGAACTCAGCATGAGTGATGCGGATGTCATTGCAAAGGCAATGAAGGACTGGGCAGAAGAAAAGGGTGCAACACATTATACCCATATATTCCAGCCACTTATCGTAAGTCTTGCTGCAGAGAAGCATGATGCATTTGTTACTAACCCTGATGAATCAGGCAACATGATTACACAGCTTTCAGGCAAGGCGCTCCTTATGCAGGAGCCTGATGCATCATCATTCCCTTCAGGTGGAACAAGAGACACATGTGCTGCAAGAGGTTATACATTCTGGGATGTAACATCACCTGCTTACATTAAGACAGGCAAGATTGGCGCAGTACTGTGCATACCTGCAGTGTTCTGTTCTTACACAGGCATCACACTTGATAAGAAAGCTCCGCTTCTTCGTTCAATTGAAGCAGTCAGCAAGGAAGCAATGAGAATTGTAAAGCTTGTGGATCCTGAGACAGAGGCAACTAAGGTTGGTGCATCTGTAGGACCTGAGCAGGAATATTTTATAATTGACAGAGATAAGTATCTTGCAAGAAAGGATCTTGTATTTACAGGACGTACACTTTTTGGTGCTGCTCCTTGTAAGGGACAGGAGCTTGATGACCAGTACTTCGGCGTTATTCCGGAGAAGGTTGGCGAGTTCATGAAGGATCTTAATGCTGAGTGCTGGAAGCTTGGAATTACTGTAACAACACAGCATAACGAGGTTGCTCCGGGACAGCATGAGCTTGCACCTATCTATGCAGAGGCTAATATAGCGGTTGATAACAACCTTGCAGTTATGGAGATTGTTAAGAAGGTAGCTGAGCGTCATGGTCTTGCATGTCTGCTTCATGAGAAGCCATTTGCAGGTGTTAACGGTTCAGGTAAGCATAACAACTGGTCACTTGGTACGGATACAGGCGTTAACCTTCTTGATCCGGGCGATAATCCGTCAGAGAATAAGCTTTTCCTTCTTACTCTTGCATGTATCGTTAAGGGCGTTGATACTCACGCAGATCTGCTCCGCCAGTCAGCATCAGATGTTGGTAATGACCACAGACTTGGTGCTCAGGAGGCACCTCCGGCTATCATCTCTATCTTCCTTGGTGATCAGCTTGAGGATATTGTTAAGCAGATTATTGAGAAGGGTAAGGTTGATTCAGTTATCGAGGGCGGTAAGATGAATCTCGGAATCAGCACAGTTACTCCTATGAAGAAGGATGCTACAGACCGTAACAGAACATCACCGTTTGCATTTACAGGCAATAAGTTCGAGTTCCGTATGGTTGGTTCAAATGATTCAATATCAGCACCTAATACAACTCTTAATGCCATTGTTGCAGAAGCCTTCAGTGATGCAGCAGATGAGATTGAGGCTGCTGCTGATAAGGATGCAGCTATAGATGCAGTTATCAGAAAGTATCTTACAGAGCATCAGAGAGTAATCTTCAACGGCAACGGATACTCAGACGAGTGGGTAGCTGAGGCTGAGAAGAGAGGACTTCCTAATATCAAGTCTATGGTTGATGCAACAGAGACTCTTACAACTGACAAGGCAATCAAGCTGTTTGGCAAGTTCGGTATCATGAACGAGACAGAGCTTAAGCTTAGAGAAGAGGTTCTCTATGAGACATATGCAAAGGTTATCAACATTGAGGCTCAGACAATGATTGATATGGCTCAGACAGAGATTCTTCCTGCTGTTATGGCTTACGCAACTAACCTTGCCGCTTCAATTAATGAGATTCAGGCAGCATGTGAGGAGGCAGATGTATCATATGAGACAGATGCACTTAAGGAGACATCAGCTCTTCTTGCTGAGGCAAAGAAGGCAGTTGCAGCACTTAAGGATGCAAGACAGAAGGCAGCAGATCAGGAGTGCCCGAAGTGTTCAGCACACAGCTATCATGATGATGTAATGCCTGCAATGGCAGCACTCAGAGCGCCTGTAGATAAGCTTGAGACAATCGTCGATAAGGATATCTGGCCTATCCCTACATATGCAGATATGCTTTTTGAATTCTAATCAGGCATAAATCTTAATCAGGTATAAATATAATAATTGGACGTGTACAGCCCGGAAAGACAATTAAGGTCTTTCCGGGCTGTTTTTTGTGTTGACAAAATTAATTAATGAGAATACAATAGTTGCACATGCAATAATTACATGTGCAATTTGAAAGGAGGATATTCCCATGAAGGAATTTCTATCTTATGTCAGACCATATAAGAAGGAAGCATTTCTTGCGATATTCTGCATACTTTCGGAAACCGTGTTTGAACTTGTGATTCCTCTTGTTATGGCTTCGATTGTGGATGTCGGAGTAGCTAATGCGGACACACATTATATTTTGATGAAGGGAGCACAGATGCTCTTATTTGCGCTGATTGCGCTCGGCCTCGGAATCGGGTCTTCAATATATTCTGCAAGATGCAGCCAGGGAGTGGGAGCGGAGCTTCGTAAGGCGGAGTTTGCCAAGCTTCAGCAGTTCTCATTTGCCAATACGGATCATTTTAGCAGTGCATCACTTGTGACAAGACTTACAAGTGATGTTACAACTATACAGAATGCACTTGCCGGAGGCTTGCGACCGGGATTCCGTTCACCGGTAATGATGATTACGGCGATGACGGCGAGCTTTGTTATCAATGCGAAGCTTGCACTTGTGTTCCTTGTAGCAGCGCCGCTGCTTGCTGTCATTCTTTTTATTATAATAAGCCATGTCCGTCCGATGTATACGGTCATGCAGGGAGCAATTGATAAGGTTAACAGAATTATTCAGGAGAATCTTACTGCGGTAAGGGTTGTTAAGTCATATGTCAGGGGTGACTATGAGAATGCAAAGTTTGAAGAGGTTAATAATAATCTCCGGACAACATCGGAGAGCGCATTCAGAACGGCTACCCTTAATATGCCTGCCATGCAGTTTGTAATGTATTCAACAATTCTTGCAATCCTGTGGTTTGGCGGCAATCTTCTTACTGTAGGAGGCATGAAGGTCGGAGAGCTTACAGGATTTTTAAGCTATGTGCTTCAGGTACTGAATTCACTTATGATGTTTTCTAACGCATTTCTTATGGTAACGAGAGCTATGGGTTCATGGAAGCGTATCAGAGAGGTTATGGATGAACAGATTGATATTGGTGAGGAGCGTGCCGGAGATATAGAAGTAAAGCATGGAGATATAGTATTTGACCATGTTTCATTCAAGTATAATAAGGATGCGGCTGAGAATGTTCTTACAGATATATCACTTCATATAGAAGCAGGCCAGACCGTAGGGATAATAGGACAGACGGGAGCAGCCAAGAGTACGCTTGTACAGCTTATTCCGAGGCTTTATGATACTACGGAGGGTACGGTATATGTTGACGGACATCCGGTGTGGGAATATCCGCTTGAGGGGCTTCGGGATTCAATAGCGATGGTTCTTCAGAAGAATACACTCTTTTCCGGGACTGTTAAGGATAATCTTAAGTGGGGCAATGAGAATGCCACGGATGAGCAGATAGATGAAGCATGCCGGCTTGCGTGTGTTGATGAATTTATCGGAAGACTTGAGAATGGATATGATACTGAGATGGGGCAGGGCGGTGTCAATGTGTCCGGCGGACAGAAGCAGAGACTCTGTATTGCCAGAGCTATTCTGAAAGAGCCTAAGGTACTGATACTTGATGATTCGACGAGTGCGGTGGATACGGCAACTGAAGGTAAGATAAGAGAAGGACTTGCAAAGAGCCTTCCAGATACTACAAAGATTATACTTGCACAGAGAATTACATCTGTGATGGATGCAGACCAGATATTTATACTTGATGACGGAAAGCTTGTCGCAAGCGGTACACACAAAAGTCTGCTTGCATCTAATGCAATCTATCAGGATATATATTATTCTCAGCAGGAGGGGGCGAATCTGTAATGGCAAGAGTAGCTAATTT
>CAMBEF010000048.1 GCA_945865495.1 uncultured Bacteroides sp.
CTTTCTCTTCGCCATTGCGCTTAAAATTACGGAATACATACTGCACAACTGTCTCCGACGGATACTTCGGTCTGTATCTTGATTCCTTATGTAAATTTGTCCATAACTGTCTGCTATCTGCCATTATAAGCTGCCTCCATGCACTCATTAATAACTTTAATTTCTCTTACAATCTGCTCTTCTGTATGATCGTTGGTTACCCACAGATTAACTACCCTGGAGCTTATGGTGTCTGCATTAGCAAGATGCTCGTTCCTGTATATGCCGGCCAGTGATGGATACCATGTGCTGATATCAATTCCATGACTTCTGACTGCTGCGACCATTGCGTCACGGTCACCGTTGTATAGAAATGTATATCTCCACATAACATGTTCCAAATCTGAATTACAATCAGGAATCGTGATATACTTGCTGTTAAGTCCGTCATTGTACAGCTTCTGTCTGCTTATTCTTGAGCTTAATATATCGCTGCGGTGTCCAAGCATATCCAATATTTCACTGTTACTGCAGCTATCATAGATAAATATATCCCTGCTGTCCATCTGAAGCTGTCTGAGTCCAAGATTCTTCTCTTCCTCATTTCTGCTGTTTCTCACTATTGAATAATACTTTTCTCTATACATATCAAACAATTTGCCACTATCTGACGGCTCATCCGGCAACAGCTTCTTGAACTCTGTCATCTTCTGATAAAATGCTGCATCATCAGTAAACGCAATTCCACCGCCTGCATCTGTTTCAAATATCTTTGTGTGTCCGAAACTTGTTATAGAAATATCTCCGCCATAAAGTCTCTCAGCCTGTGCTGCATCCTCAAGCACAACAGCCCCATACCTCTGACATAGCTCACATATCTTTTCCATGTCACATATATTGCCATATATATGAGTCGGTACAACAATGCCGTATTCACCGGTTCTAAGCATATTCTCCAGATATACGGGATTCATTGTAAAATCTTCCATTCTGACATCGCAGAAATCCACCTCATATCCTGCAAACAAAGCCGCATTGACCGGATTGGTGCAGGATATTGCGGGAAAAACCACCTTCCTGTCCTGAAGTCCAAGTGCCTCGAACGCAAGGTACATTGCAGTTGTTCCATTACCTGTATACACACCATATTTTCTTTTGTATATGCTGCATAGCTGCTCTTCCAAATGGTTCATGTGTCCTCCCGCTACTCAACGTACTTCCAGTCCATAGGTGTACCTTTCTTCACATCGCACCTTGCAGTTTTACCAAGAATCTCTTCCCAGTGTTTTGTATGCATTCCGATGCCCGGTCTTATAGACCTGACATTATCCTCAGTGAATGTCTCACCTTTTTTTACATCATTTACAACAAAAAGAGATCTTGAATATATTCTGCTCTCAAGTTGTTCCGCATTGAGATCATAAGTTACTCTTCCAAGAGCCTTCTCCACATTGCGCACTTCCCTTACCATCTCTGCAAATTCCTGCGGTTCCATTGAAAACTGGGAATCCTCTCCGCCATCAGCCCTGTTTAATGTGAAGTGCTTCTCAATAACCTTTGCGCCAAGACTGACTGCTGCCACTGCAATTTCTGTTCCCATCGAATGGTCAGACAATCCGCAGATGCAATCAAATGTCTGTTCCATATTAGGAATAACCCTGAGATTCATATTCTCATAAGGTGCAGGATATGACGAAATGCATTTTAGAAGGATGACTTTATCGTTACCTTCCTCCCTGCATGCGCGCACAGCTAAATCTATATCCTCAAGCCTCGCTATTCCGGTTGACATAATAACAGGCTTCTTAGTTCTGGCAATCTTCCTTATAAACGGGATATCATTAATCTCAAAGGATGCCACCTTATATGCCGGCACATCAAGCCCTTCAAGAAAATCTACTGCTGTAAGGTCAAATGGTGAAGAGAAGAAGTCAAGCTCAAGTTCATTGGCATAATCCCTGAGATCTTTCTGCCATTCCCATGGAGTATACGCTTTTCCATACAATTCATACAGCGTCCTTTGTTCTGAACGCCGGCATATCACTGTCTATAGTTATTGTATCAGGCGTATATGTCTGGATTTTTATTGCGTCTGCCCCTGACTCCTTTGCTGCCTTAATAATCGCCTTAGCCCTTCCAAAATCCATATTGTGATTGGCAGACATCTCTGCTACCATATATGTAGGATTTCCTTCTGATATTACGTGTCTTCCTATCTTTATCTCTTTTTTCATTGCAGACTCCTTCAGGCCTTAAGTGCCTATAGTTAGGATATATAATATAATGCTTATCGTACTCATATGTTGAACGCGCGTCATCTCTTGTTACCATTACCTCATGAAGCTTCTCGTCCTAACATATTTAGATTTCTTGATTTTACTTTTATTATACCCGACCATGACCATTTTTTCAAACAATACCCGCTATCAGCTTCTCAAATGCCTGCTTCGTAAGCTCACAGCCCTGCTTATATCCTTCAAGCAATGCAATTCCCTTGTCAGCTGCCGTCATTGCTTCTCTGTCTGCCGATTTCTTCTCTTCATACAGCCCTTCAAGCGCCTCATGCTCATTCTTTGACGAATACATTGATATCAGGTGTATAAGAGGCTCACTGTCAGTCATATCGTTAAACCTCTGTATTTTTTTCATCACACTGTTAAATGTGCTTCCGCCGGTCCTGCCGCCGGCAATCAGTTCCTTAAGCTTTATATAATTTTTAATTCCTTCATTGAAGCTTTTGTTAAGGTCATTACACCTGTCATGCAGTTCAACAATGTAATCATACACTGCCTGAGCCTCGTCATCAGAAAACACATCAGGTACATTATTTATTATTGACGCATCAAAGTTTACATTGCACCATCTTGCAATTGCCTCCTTAAGTGTGCAGTTTTCTGCTCCTTTTATATTCGCTCCGCCCTCTGTTGCATTAATAACAGTGATTTCATTATGGTCTTTTATAACTCCCTCAAACCAGTCCTTATACATTGCAAAGTTTCTGAATGTAAGAACCATTTCACCGTTAATATCCGTTACATATGTATATTTATCGCTTTCCTCATCATTTATATCCGGCTCATCGTACACGTTGGCAGCATGTTTTCTGTTATCCGTAAACGCAAGATCCTGTCCCACGAGAATAATCTTACTAAAGCCCAGATACATTGCAAGCGAAAATGTATTATTTGCCACTGAACCACCCGTCTCCAGCGCAGCTATATCATACCCAAAATGATTATAAAACTTAAGAATGAATTCATCCTCCGTAAATGCAAACATCTTTGCTTTTTGCTGAGCATATATTTCCTGTCTTGACTGGCCACATACAACCATCGGTACATTCTTAACTCTATCATCTTCAAACAGCACCAAAGGCTTATGTGAATCAATTGTAACAATAAGATCCGGAATTATGCCATATTCGAACATTTTCCTTATTGCCGAATCTACAGCTACTATAAATGCATGCCCTTTTGCAGATTTCAGTTCATGGATGTTCTTATCAAGTGACGGTCCTGCTGAAACTATTATAAACGGAATATCTGATATATCTGCAATATTCTTTTTTATATATTCCTCCAGTTTATTGATTGTTGACTTTTTAGTCATATTCCAAAGATTTGCAATAACATTATCAGCCATCTCATATCCAATGTCAGCCAGAGTATTCTTTTCGCCCTGGATAATGTTGGCCCCTCTCCAGCAGCTGTCATGAAATTCCTGTATCTGCCGTGAATATAACATTCCATAGTCAGGCGGAATTATGAATTTTGACAAATCAATAAGTTCGTACCTGAATACGATTCCAAAATACTGGCTGAATGTATTAGTGTTAATCTCCTCTGCGAAAACAAGAACTCTCTTATCCCCAAAGTTGCCTGTCATATCAACATTCTCAATAAGCCTGACAAACACTTCCGGATCCGGCTCGTATACAATAACTATATTATCGCTTCCGAGTCTCTTAAGAAGTTCCTGCAGATACATTCCGTTGCCCAGTCCACACAGTAAAAATATGTTTCTGTAATGAATCTCACCCTGTGCATCCGCAAGTACTTTAGCTGCATGCTGCGCGTCATATCTGCTGTTAAGGTACCATATCCTTCCGTCTTTTTCTTTTGCAAGAATAAGTTCTTCCCTTGCTGATCTGTCAATGTACACCGTCTTTTGTGAGGCACCATTCTTATCAATATAATTCTGAATGCCTTCTTCAATATCTTTCATCTTTGCAGCAAGACACTCTATATTCTTTTTTGCCAGTTCACTCACGCCTGTGCACCTCCAAGCTCATTCTCAACATCAATAAAGAACTGCATTCCTTCTTTTATCTCATAAAGCATTGTATCGGCAAGCATTATAATATCCTTACTGTCAATCGCTGTCATTAGATTCTTCATCTGTGACAACAATATGTCTACCGGAATATCTATACCTCTGTTCCTGAGTTCATCTGCCCTGTTAATATATCCCAGATATATATTATTTACATTATTAACTGTCTCACCAATAAACTTCTGAGCCCCCGATACATCATTGGCATAAAGCATATCTGATATATTTTCTGCTGCTTTTATATACTCTTTAAGTTTGTGTATCTCCATTACTCCTCCAATAATTATCTAAAAAATAAAGCTGGCATTACTGCCAGCTTTATTAATAATCATTATTGCTATATTACTGTAACAGTGACAGCACACCCTGTGTAGCCTGATTAGCCTGTGCAAGCATTGACTGTCCGGCCTGTGCAAGAATGTTGTTCTTGCTGTACTCAACCATCTCTGTAGCCATATCAACGTCACGGATACGAGACTCAGCTGCCTGTGTATTCTCGCTTGTTGTGTTCAGGTTGTTGATTGTGTGCTCAAGTCTGTTCTGAAGTGCACCAAGTGTTGAACGCTGTGTTGAAACCTGATTAATTGCACTCTGGATAAGAGCCATTGATGAACCTGCTGCTGCAAAGCTTGAAACCTTAAGCTTGTTAATGCCAAGTGATGAAGCATCCATGTTCTTAATTGAAATCATAATCGACTGACCCTTAAGTGAACCAACCTGAAGATTCTTTGATGTAAATGAACCATCAAGAAGATTCATAGAGTTAAACTGTGTTGTTGACTGGATTCTGTTGACTTCGCTTGTAAGCTGATCAATCTCAGCCTGGATAGCTGTACGGTCTGTTGTTGTATTAGTATCGTTAGCAGCCTGTGTAGCAAGCTCGTTCATTCTCTGAAGGATTGAGTGTGTCTCATTAAGAGCGCCTTCTGCAACCTGTACAAGTGAGATACCATCCTGTGCATTAGAAGCAGCCTTGTTAAGACCTCTGATCTGGCTTCTCATCTTCTCAGAAATTGAAAGACCTGCAGCATCATCTGCTGATCTGTTAATTCTATAACCTGATGAAAGCTTCTCTGTAGATGTTGACTGTGCTGATGTTACGATTCCTAACTGTCTGTTAGTGTTCATTGCTGAAAGATTGTGCTGTACTACCATAATATTCGTCCTCCTTGATAATGCACTCCATTAATTAGTTTTTTTATGTTTTGTATGTATGACAATCATCAAATCTCCCTGACTGATGTATCATTCTTAAATACAATATATATATCGGTCAATTATCACAATACTTAACCCCTTATTTTAATTTTATTCTATTTTTTTATTATCATCAAAAATATCATTTCCATTACCGGGCGGATTCGTGACTTTAATCCGTTAGAAACGTGCGCCGCCAGGCGCACTATGCAAAAAAGAGGACAGATATTAAATCTGCCCTCTTCTTAAAACATAAACAAAAACAAATTTGTCTGTACATCATCCAAAGGATGACTTTCTTACAATCAAACCAAAGATTAGCCGAGGAGTGAAAGAACACCCTGTGTAGCCTGGTTAGCCTGTGCAAGCATTGACTGTCCAGCCTGTGCAAGAATGTTGTTCTTGCTGTACTCAACCATCTCTGTAGCCATATCAACGTCACGGATACGAGACTCAGCTGCCTGTGTATTCTCGCTTGTTGTGTTCAGGTTGTTGATTGTGTGCTCAAGTCTGTTCTGAAGTGCACCAAGTGTTGAACGCTGTGTTGAAACCTGATTAATTGCACTCTGGATAAGAGCCATTGATGAACCTGCTGCTGCAAAGCTTGAAACCTTAAGCTTGTTAATGCCAAGTGATGAAGCATCCATGTTCTTAATTGAAATCATAATCGACTGACCCTTAAGTGAACCAACCTGAAGATTCTTTGATGTAAATGAACCATCAAGAAGATTCATAGAGTTAAACTGTGTTGTTGACTGGATTCTGTTGACTTCGCTTGTAAGCTGATCAATCTCAGCCTGGATAGCTGTACGGTCTGTTGTTGTATTAGTATCGTTAGCAGCCTGTGTAGCAAGCTCGTTCATTCTCTGAAGGATTGAGTGTGTCTCATTAAGAGCGCCTTCTGCAACCTGTACAAGTGAGATACCATCCTGTGCATTAGAAGCAGCCTTGTTAAGACCTCTGATCTGGCTTCTCATCTTCTCAGAAATTGAAAGACCTGCAGCGTCATCACCAGCTCTGTTGATTCTGTAGCCTGATGAAAGCTTCTCTGTTGACTTTGACTGTGCGCTCTGAACTCCGCTAAGCTGTCTGTTAGTGTTCATTGCTGAAAGATTGTGCTGTACTACCATAGTATTTTCCTCCTTGAAATTCTGATGGCTTCCATGCCATCAATATTTTGTTTTTGTTACTAGCAACACATTATGTATTGCTGTTATTTATTATATCGGACGTTAGTCTTGAAACTTTAGTCCTAATATAAACTTTTTTAATTTTTTTTGTCCATGAACTGTGGAGCTATATCCACCTTGCTCATAGACTTATAGTAACGGGATGCCATCTGTGTACTTCTCTTGGCTTCCCTTACTTCCTTCTTAAGCGTCGAGAACTGCTTATCCGCGAGGACCTTATTGTGCTGTTCCTGTGCTTCAACCTTAACACTTAACTCCGTAACCTTTCTGATTAACTGCTGCATAGACTTAATCTCTCCGGCATACTGCTCTTTCCTGCCGTCAAGCTGTTCCCTCACTCTTGCAAACAGCGAAGCAAATCCATCGTCAAGCCGTTCAAGCTGATCTATAAGCTCAGCCTTCTGATGCACTGTCGCATCAAAATCATCAAGTTCAAACGGCTGAGCCTGCAATATCTCATTCTGCTTATCGTTGATACCAACAATAGCTTCAAGCACTTCTGCTTTTTTATTAAGGCTGTCGGACATCAGTGACAAATAATTGCTGCTAAGCTCTGCCATGTCATCCTCCATTCATGTTACTTGTTAACATCTGCTCCGTTATGAGTAATCTTCATAACTTCCTTCCATGTGTCGCGAAGTGTTCTCAGATGAACAAGGACTTCCTCAAGTATATCCTTGTCCTTTTTGACATTGGCCTCGATAAGCCTATTATAAATGTATTTGTAGACATTGTCAAAGTCTTTTGCTACCGGATACTTATGATTAAGCGTTGCCTGAAATTCTTCTATAATATTCTCAGTCTTAACTATATAAGTGTGCGCTTTCATAACATCATTCTTCTCTATAGCCATTACAGCTATATTGCAGAACTTGATTGCACCGTCATACAGCATAAGTGTCAGCTCTGCCGGTGATGCCGTTAATATCTTACTGTTATTGTACTGTGAATATGCTGCCTGATTTAAAGCCATTCTCTACCTCCATGCCGGAATGTTTAACACACCAAGCTTATAATTTGTAATCTTTTGCATCAGCTAAAATAGCTTGAAAGAGAAGACTGCTGTGAATTAAGCTTAGAAAGCGCAGACTCCATTGAAGAGAACTTCTTATAATAGTAATCTTCCTTCTCGCTTATCTTAGTCTCCCATTCAGATATCTTAGTACTGTAATTAGAATACTCTGTATTCATCTGCTTGTCATTATATAATGTATATGCACTGCTGAGATTTGTTCTCGACATTCTCTTTGTCAGGTCATTATACACTTCAGTAGTCAATTTGCTGAAGAATTCCACAACGGTATCAGGGTCGCTGGCAATAGCTGCCCTCAGCTTATCTGTATTGCCCGAAGTCTGCGAATCATCTGCATTGCCGTCAATATGGAAAGCACCATGTTCATTATCTCCGGCTGTAAAATAACTGAGTGTCGCAATACCAAAACTTGAAAGATTATACTTTGTTCCGTTAATCTCATAACTCTTAAGCATATTCATCTTCATGGAATTAGAGATTGTTGACAACGTATTGTCTTTGCGGAGAAGTGAATCCTTAATCTTAGTCTCCCACTTCTCAATCTCTGTATCTGTCATGGCATCCTTCTCGTCATCAGTAAGCGGCTCATAACCCTTGGCACTTGAAGCATTGTACTTCTCATCCATATAATTGACAATCTCATTATATTCCTTAAAGAAGTCCTTTATCATATTATATATGCCATCAACATCTGTATCTGTTGTGATTGTTACTGGATCCGAATCACTGTTGACGCTGAGTGCCTGAATTGTAAGCCCGTTGACAGAGAAGTTGTTGGTATTACTTGTAAATGTTGCTCCGTTAAGTTCAATAATTGCATCCTGACCTGTTATTCTCACAGCCGCAGAACCGGAAGAACTTCCAATCCCAAGGAGTTCATTATCTGCTGCTGATGCCTGACCCGCATCAGCTTTTTTCTGTGCTTCCTCATACTGTGCAAGCTTTGTCTTGGCTTCCTCTCTCTGCGCCTTATATGAAGCAATCAGATCAGAAGCAAGCTTGTTAGCGGAATTAGCTGCAGTTGCTGCATCAAGTGTATCACCTTCAGCAAAATCAACCGTAATAAGTGCATTATCCTCTGTTGCACTGTCAGCATCAAAAGATGTCTTGTCAAAGCTGGAATCAACTTCCTTATGAAGGTTATAGATTGCCTCCATATTAGAAGCTATTGTCTCTTCGTTAGTCTTAATTGCCGAACTGATGCCTTTGATATACTTGTCAATGTCGTTATCTTCCATTACGGCAGTTGTAGATCCGTCATCATTAACTGTTTCTTTCCGGGTACGTGTCACCAAAAGTGTATCGTTGCCAAGATCTCCGGCAACCTTCTCCGCTGCTGCAATTCTTGAATTAAACTCATCAAGTTCAGCTGTCTCTGTATCATTGAGCTTCTCTCCTGCTGCCTTACGGTCCTCAAGCTCTTTCTTACGGTCGCTGTTCTTAAGAGCATCTATCTTCTCATTAACTGCCTTGAAAGCCTCTGCCCTGCTCGCAGCTGTTGCAGTCTGTGATACAAGCTTGCCATCTGCGTCATATGTATCTTCATATGAAAGCTTGGCAGCGTATATCTCAGCATATTCCTTGCGATATGCAAGTGTCGTCTCGTTAGCATTCTTAAGACTCGAATTGCCTGCAAGGTATGACTGTATCGTCTTATTATAAGATGCTATCTTTGAATTATAAGCAGACTTTGCATTAGCAACTACATCTGCATCTGTCCATCCGGCAACTGTTGAATAATTATTCTTAGCTTCCGATGCTGTAAGAAGTCCAAGTGCCTTAAGTGCTCCTGCACCATTACCATCAGCCCCCTCAAGAGTGAATTCTCCGTCAAGACCTGACGTCTTACTGTTAATAAATATTCTCTGGTTGCCTGAGTCAAAGTTAGCACTGAGACCTGCATCCTTAAGTGCTGCAACAAACTGGTTAACTGTCATATCTGATGTAAGGCTTACAGTCTTCGTCCCGCCTGATGCTGTTGCCTTGACCTTAAGTGTTCCACCATTAGCATAATCACCCATGCCGGTTATCTCACTAAGCTTGGTACTTCCCGTAACAGAAGTCTTCTCGCCATCCTTCGTTGCGGATATAACACCGCCTGTCAGGTATCCTGCTGATGCCAGCTGCTTAACAATAAGCTTCTGATTACCGTTAACAGCGCCTGATGATGCCGTAACCTTGGCAATCGTTGAATTAGAAACTGATGATGTCTTCTTACTGTATGAAGAGCTAAGTCTCATAGCAGAAAGCTTGCCTGTATAGAAGCTGTACACCTTCGTATTAAGTGTCTTCCATGCATCCTGCTTCCATGAAAGCTTAGTCTGTGCTTTTTCAAGATTAGTCTTAGTCGTTGAATATGAGGACACCAGTGCCTGTACAATTGCATCTGTATCGAGTCCTGAGCTCATACCTGAAAGTCTTATCGGCATTGTATACGCCTCCTATCTCTTCTCATCTACAAGGATACCTGCAAGTTCCCACGCCTTCTCAAGAAGTTCAAGTGCCTTCTCTGAAGGTATCTCCTTTATAATTTCATCCGTATCCTTATCTTTAATCTTAATCGTTATTCTGTGTGTCTCTTCGTGATAGCCGAATTCTGCTATTGTATTCTTATTGATTATCTTGTTGACATCCTTCGCAACATTCTTCATTGCCTCAATATCAGACTGCATATCGCGCTTTGAATCACTGCCGGACTTACTGTCCTGTGTACCGTCACCGACCTTAGCTGATACAACCGTCTTCTGTGCTACAGACTGTGTCTGCTGTATATACTGCTCTGCTGCTGTATCCGCCTGCTTTGGCTGTGCAGCATTCTTTGTCTGAGTCAATGTCTGAGGCTGCATAGATACTGCCTGTGCTACGCCTTTAACTGAGTCCATTCCCATGATTAACACCTCCATGTGCATCAAAAAAATACATAATCTAACTTTTTCTATATTATTTTATCGGCATCACGCCATAAAAAATTAACCTATTTAAAAATATTTTTCAGTGTATCCGCATCTACAGAATTAGCAGCTGCCTTATTAGCTTCCTGAATCTGCACATACACTTCCTTACGATATATAGGTACTGACTTAGGAGCACTTATTCCTATCTTAACCTGGTCGCCTTTTATCTCAATGATTTTGATCTCAATATCATCATTAATAACAATAGCTTCATCTTTTTTCCTTGATAATGCCAGCATCCTATTCACCGCCCTTCTTTGAAGCAGCACTTATTATATCATATATAGGATACTTAACAGGATATTCTTCGTTATCAGCGATAAGCTGGCATCCTTTGCGAGTGTCTGCATTTATTATAATTGGTGCCTTAAGGTTACATGTCATCTTTTTAATATCCTGTCCTACAGTAAGTGTAACAAATACCATAAGATTAGCATTAAGGATATCATCTCCTATCGAAGCCAGAAGTTCATCTTCAACAACAGGGTCATATCCCTTGTATACAATATCCGGATTCATAACAGGTAATGCAAAATTCTTATCATCAACTGACTGAAGCCACACAACCTCTCTGCCGTTATCCTTCTCTGAATCATATATGATAGTAAATTTTTTATAATCCTCGAAGCCCATAATTCCCATATCAAATGTAATTATCTTGTCTTCGCTAATATCAATAGTGCCAAACCATTTAGTCTCAATGACCATAATCAACGCCTCCAATTCTGCCCCTTATAAGACAATAATTATATACTTCCGAACATTTTATAAGAAATCAAGAAGTGACTGGCGGACTACTTTACTTGCCGCACTTATTGAAGAATTGTATACAAGCTCAGCTGCATAATAATTAATCATTGCATCCTCGAGTTCAACATCCTCATTCTTAGACTTGAGTTCCTTAAAGTTAGTCTGCTGTTCAGTAAGTCTTGACTCATTAAGTTCAAGTCTTGAGAGTCTGTTACCTATATCAGCCTGCTGCTTACGATTCTCCTGATCGTAATTCTGCATCTTTGTCATTCCTGCATCAAATACTTCCTGCATTGAATCCTTAGCAAGATCAAACTGCTTATCAAGTACTTCCGACAGTTCATCAATTCTCTTCTGTGCAGCCTCATCGTTGGCATACATCGGAGATTCCTTCATCTGCTTAAGCTTGGCCTGTGCAGTCTCAATATCACTTACGGTACTTACAGTGCTGCTAAGATCATCAACATCTCTTCCAAGATAAATGTTAAAGCACTGTGAAGCAGATGAATTAACTCTTATCTTCTGCGAAAAGTTAACCATGTATTCAAGCTGCTTGTCAAGCATTCCGTAATTATCGGCGGCAAGCTCCTCATTGTATGTTATCGGTGTATATGCTGTCCCATTCTTATCGGCAAGTGCCTTTGCAACTCTGTCGGTGCGGACGCACATAAAATAATGTTCCGGCTTTACATCGCCCTTATCAAAGTTAGTCTTGCTGTATGTCACATTAAGATTCTTCTGGTTACGAGTCTCAAGATATGCATTCTTACCAAAGATAAGCTCGCCAGTGTTGGCATTATATAATATCTCATCATCTCCCGGAATTGCATTCTCATCAGTTGTTGACTTAATAGGATACTTATCGGCGACATTAACCATTACAGGATTGCCGTCTGCATCCGTAACCAGCTTACCATTCGCATCTGTCTGCTGATACTGCAGCGTAGGTATTGTATCGGCATCAGTATCGCTGTATGCAAGTCTCATGCGGTATACTTCCTGCCTGTCAACTTCCGGTATAGCCGTAGTGCTGTTAATATAGCTTTCAAGATCAGTAACATCTATCGGATTGCTGTACACATACTTGGTGTCAAAATTGTCAGCCGTAAGCCCCTGTGTAATACTGTAGCTGTAATTATCAGCCTCTGCCTCTGATGCAAATGTAAGTCTTGAATCCGTTCTGTATCCTGAGAAAACATATCTTCCCGCATAATCTACATTACCCTGGTCATAATATGTCTCTTTGAGATTCTGAAGGTCGTCCGCAAGAGTTGCTCTCTGCTCTGTGGAATATGAATCAGTAGCGCCCTGATTGCAGTTCTTGTAAAGGTCGCTGACAACATTCTCTCCCTCTTCAAGTGCGCCCTGAATTACCTTCATCCATGAATTGGCATCAGGTATATTCTTCTCAAGATACTGTG
>CAMBEF010000049.1 GCA_945865495.1 uncultured Bacteroides sp.
ACTGACCGTTCATATACTTGCTCTCACATCTTACAGGTCCATTCTGATTCCCACTCTGTGCGCTTCCGCTTGCAGCATATACGCCCTCTCCGGTCTCTTCGGTTATAGTTACTGTTGGTCTGATATACTCCTTCATAAAACCATCTCCCTTATGCAATACTACTCTCAATTCCTGACCGCTATTCACAGGTATACCAGGTTTGTGCGTAAGCACAAATCCTGCGTGTGAAAATCTCTGATTTTCACACTGCTCTAATGAAAAAGTTTGTCATTTGTTCCCTTATAATATATTACAAATGCAGTAAAGTCAAGATTTATACAATATTTTTCACATTTCATTTTTTGCCATCTTCCGTACGGAATATGTGCATATTCTTAACAATACGGCTTCTTGCATGTGCTTTTTTCATTACCTCCAATGTTGATACACGTCTCAGATTCCTGTTATTATGCACAAATACCACCAATGTCTTAACCCACAGATACGGCCACATAATAACCCTATTGGCATGCTTTGGGTTATTAAGCTGCATCTGATGGTGAAACTCACGCATATAATCAGCCGGCGAGTTACCCCTCATAACAACCATCCTGTCATTCGCCGATTTGCCGAATTCTTCTGCCGCAAGTATCTCCTTCATAAACAGACGTACATCCTGCTTCGCACAGTCCTGATATGCCACAAACGCAGTATTTTCTTTTTTCAGTCCCAGATATTCAACACAGACTGCCGTTACCATAGATGCAAATCCAAGTATTCCGCTCTCTGATGCCATTTTGACAAAATCTCTCCTGACATCCTCATCATCACACTCATTCCAGAATACCACCCAGTCACAGAGAAGCTTAATTCCAAATCCCGACCTTAAAAAATGCTGGAGCATGTGAACAAGCAGATAATACGCCTCCTGCGCCCTTGCACACACAGGAATCTGATATCCCATAATCTCCGCTATCTTGCGGCCGGTAAGCATATCATCCGCGAGCTTTTTCATATATGCATTCATGTCCTGATTATCAAATGGTTCCGCAAGCATCCTGTGAAGCTCAATTGTGATTCCCTCATCCGATACAAACTCCGCATGGTGCTGTGAATGCTGATGCGCCTTTTCGATATATCCGTAACCTTTAATAAGTCTTCTCGCGCATTCAAAATTCTCACCGTCACCCGCAAGTATGTCTATATCTCCCGACTTGCGAAGGAATGGCGAAGGATAATACCTGGCTGCAGACGCCCCCTTTAACACAACAGATGTAACATTATTATCCGCAAGGAGCTTTGTTATACATGCAGTAACATACAGCAGCCTGTTATTCTGTATAAATGCAGTCGCCGCACTCTTCTTTGCTGCCTTAACCATACCTGCGGCCCTAACATCACTGCATTCCTCAAGGCTGTCATATATGAGTGAAAGCACTGCATGATTTGCAGCAAGTGATATTGCCGCCTTAAGTGTATCCGCATCATATCTGTTTATGTCAAAGCCGGCCATAAACCTGCAGCCACAGCCCTCATCACTATCCTGCCCTGCTATTGAATTCTTCACGATATCCAGAAGACATTCCTCTTCCGGTGATAATGCCATAAGGACATTTTTATAATCAGCCATGAATCCTCTTCTCCACAAGTTGCTTTATCTTGCCTGCCACGAACCTGAACTCAGGTGTTCTGTAATGTATCACACATATAATAATATTCGGTACAATAACACATATTATCCCGCGTACTATAATCTCATATATGCATCCGCCGGTTATATGTGAGCATATCATATCCGTGACAAACCACACTGCCGCCGCTTCAATTACATATGCCGTATATCTGATAAAATACTCACTGACAGGCGCTTTAAAATGATGCTTATAAAGCACATACGGTTCCACCCATACGGTTGTCATCAGCATGCTTATCGTTGTTCCCATAAATACGCCTATCGTTCCGAGCCGCTTTGCCAGTATTATTGATATAACAAGGTTCAGCACCGCCGTTATTACCGCGTTATGCCTGTCAAACCAGAACAGCCCAATTGAATCACGGAATACAAGCGCCGCCTTGCGCATACCTGTAAGAAAAAAATTGATACAGAGCACAAGAACTATCTCTTCAGCAAATACATACTGCTTTCCGAAGCTCAGCTCAACAAACGGATTAAGCAGCTCAAACAGGCAGATTGCCGCAAATGTATACAGCCAGTGTGTCACAAAGAATACCGATTTAAACACCTCTCTGACTCTCTTTGCATCAGACGTAACACTCAGATTACCAACACTTGCCGTAATCCCCTGAAAACATCCTGTAAGCACCTGCTGCACGGACGCAATGACCAGATAGTAATTAGAATAACAGCCTACGCTCATAATTCCGACAACAGAAGAAAGAATCAGGTTATCCGTATTATTGACCGCAACATTGCCAAGCCTGTGCATGAGCATTGCCCGTATATTACGGAAGTTGGCACCCATCTCCTCCTTCGGCAGCGGCTTTGCGTCATGCTCCCGAAGAAACGGATACAGTGAATCTGCCTTTTTCGATATAAGGATGTTGGATATAAGCGTTGTCGCAATGTTCACAAAAAGATAGATATAAAAATTATGTGTTGTCACTAAGAATATTATCTGCACAACGTCCTGAACAGCCCATGACGTAGTCTTGTACACCGTTCCTATATACATAAGCTGGTGCGCGTCCATCATAGTCTTTTTGTAGACAAGCATATATGACAGCGATGTATTTACAAGATACAATATGTAAATAAATGTAATATGCCCAACTTCCTGCTGATTCTTCACAAGGACATCCATAAACGGAATCACGAGAAGTCCAAGTCCGAACACAACAACCGCAACCGTGTTGTAGAACCTCCTGAACAGCCGCATAACAGACTTCTGTTTCTCAATGTCATTATCCGCTATCGGACGGTACAGTGCGTATGATATCGCTGTCTCAAGCCCCATCTCCGAGAGCGACAGTATATTAAGAATATCCATGAACAGTCCGTTAATGCCGACGTAGCTTGCGCTGAGAGTATGTGTAAATACTATTCTCAGCACATAGCCCATCACTATTGCAAATGCCCTTGAAAACATTGCAACTGTCGTATTATGTGCGGAATATTCTGTCCTGCTTTTTGTTTCCATGGTTTACCCTGTCTTACCTTTCAAACGAGGATTTATCCGGCAGTATGCTCTCAAATGCCGAATTAATCTTATTCTTTATTCCCTCAAAATCTGTTACGCGGTCGGAATCATTTATGCAGATTACATGCGCCTTCTGCTTTCTTATTATGTCCGCCGCCCTGTCTGCTCCGCCCGGAAGTTCACAATAGCTCAGACCCTCCGCAATATTCGCCGGTGTAAAATTACCGCTAAGCTTCTGCCAGTCACGGATAAGATACTGATTAACGTCATCCCCGCGGAAGTGGTGGCTGCATGTCTGCGTGAGAATATCATTTTCAAGCTCCCACACCTTCTCATATGAGCTTTTGCAAAATGCCGCAGGCCCATGTGTATCATAAAGTCCCGTGAATAGCGGAAATGCCAGCTCCAATAGATTATATCCGAAATAAAGCAGCGGATACCCCGGTTTGAAATAGCTTCCCGGCTGCTTCTTAACATTCTCTCTCTTATCAAAATACTTACTTAGCACAAGTGCATTATTGAGCAGTATATGTGACATGACCGGATTGGCAGGATTGGCAACAACAGGCTGGAATGCCAGCATATCGCGCGGTCTGCCGTTCTTAAAGAAGTCTTCCTTGTATGCCGGTTTTAACAGAAAAACATCATCATTAAAATATACAAATTTTTCCGAAAGTCCCTCTATCCTGTGAAAATTAAGCTCGATTGTGTTCGAGTTGAATGTAGGCAGGAACTGCTTTGGTATGTAATCCTTATGATTTACGATATGCAGCTTCGGAGCATCCGTATTCATCCACGGTGGAATATGTCCCCACGTCACAAAATGTATCTTATTGACCCACGGTGCAAACTTCTCGACCCCGCGGAACCAGTATTGCAGGTTGTCCCAGTTGCAATATCTCGCGCTGCTGTTGTCACCTATAGAGTCACCGTTTTCAAGGCTTCCTCTTTCGGGACCGCCATCCGAAGTGCTGTTCCCGATATCCGCAGATACCGCATTCCTTTCCTTAAGCCATTCAGGGTCAGAACCATCCACCCAGGGTATCACAAAATCTATTTTCTCATTGTCTGATGAATTATTTGCCATAATCTATTCCCTCTTATTAATCTCCATTCCGCAGACACAAAGTTCCGTAGAAGCTGCGAACCGGATGTCATATCCGGTTCTGCTTTTTAAATGAAATTATAGCATCTTCGCAGTGTAAATGCTATAATACTTTGACCCACACATTTATAAATATATTAGAAAGCGTTTTATAATTCCATGAAAAATCATTCCAGAATTCATATAATCCGGATGCGACGGATGCGTGTACTTATCATTGCGGCTGTAACTGCTGCACTTGTCATTGCCGCCGCAGCATGCATTTATATCGGTTTAAATATTATACACATTGAATATGACAGTGCCGAGTTCTCTGAATCTGCAAAAGAGTTTAATAATCCATACAGGGGATGGTACTGTCTGTACGGCTACCGCCTGACTTCCGGCGGCTATGATGCTTCTTCCGGCGGCGTTACGGACAATCCGGATAATTCTGCAACTCCGGCTGTCTCTAATCTCACATCAAAGCTTGAGCTTGAAACAGACCGCGACCCACAGTCTAACCGCCTTGTCCTTGTCGAGATTAATCTTGCCGCGTTCAGGGATTCACAGATAGACGGACAGGGACTCGCGCAGATAGACACAATTCTGTCTGCATGGGAGCGTACCGGTAAAAGTATCATTCTCCGTTTTCTCTATGATTGGGACGGTCTTGCAGCACAGACCGAACCTGACAGCATAGACACCATTATGCAGCACATGCGTGATACCGCAGATATAGTCAACAGACATTCCGGCTCCATATATACGATGCAGGGGCTTTTTACCGGAAACTGCGGTGAGATGACAGGCTCCCGTTACATGAGCAGTGACAATATCCAGACACTTGCCCGCTGTCTTGCCTCTTCGACTCTGCCCTCAATAAAGCTTGCAGTGCGCACTCCTGCACAATGGCGCACAATTCCTCAGGACTGCTCTTACCGCTTCGGTCTGTTCAATGACGGCATAACCGGCTCGGTCTATGACCTCGGTACCTACAGTGACCGCACCGTTACTTCAGATTATACCTCAAGATGGACGCGTACCGATGAGCTTGCCTTCCAGAATAATCTGTGCCGCCATGCGCCTAACGGAGGTGAGGCAGTTATCGACAACATTTATAATGATTATCCAAATGTAATTACCGACCTTAGCACAATGGGAATATCGTACCTTAACTCAATGCACGATGCTGCCGTCCTCAACAAATGGAAGTCCGTCACTTATAACACCGTTGACATTAGCGAAGCCGACATTGATAAAAATACCGTCTACAACGGAATATCTGTGTATGATTATATCTCCCTGCATCTTGGCTACCGCTACCTTGTTACCGGCAGCAGCCTTGAAGCTGTAAGCTTTCCCAGAGCTTTACGGAAAATGCGCACTCTGACCGTAAATATACGCAACACGGGCTTTGCCGGCTGTTATAATGACTTTGATTTAAATGTCACTCTCTATAATAATGAGAACACTGCCGCTGCCGTGTTAACCCCTGATGCTTTTGATATGAAGGGCCTCGCCGGAGGAAGCTGCGCCAATGTTACTTTTACATTTGATTCATCACAGCTTGCAGATGGAGCTTATACCGCGGTGCTTACATGTACCGACCGCATGACCGGAGAAATAATATATTTTTCCAATGCAAATGATAGTGAAAACGGAGGAGTTATGGTCGGTTATATAAAAAAGGGCCACGCATGGTAATGTCTTTTAGTTAAGGCATTGCCGGGCGTGGGCTCCTTTTAAATCTCTTTTTCAGTTAAAGGCAATCTCATGCACACCTCCGCGTGGCAGATAATATTTCATAACAATTTTTAAATTTTTGTCATCAGAATCATCCGCGTAAAATTCAAATGAATGCGCCAGATTATCGCTGTCACTTACAATTTCATTTTTGAAGTTTCCAATAACAAATGAATCAACACGCTTTGCATATCCGGCTCTTGCGGCAGGGTTCATATCAAAAATGTCCGCATCATCATTCATCCACATCTCCTCATGTGAATATGCAAACTTTTTTCCCTGCCATTCAATGTATGATTCCTTTTTGTCATTTACATTAATCTTTAATTTTGTCATTATCCTTCACTCCTGTCATTCAATTATTTCATCTTCCTGATAATCGTCCATAACTCTAATATAATTGTTATCCCGATTGCTATAAGCACTCCGTCCTTTATCGGTGCGGTAACATTTTTTCTATGCGGCTTCTTATTAAAAGAAGCTTCGTCTGCGGTTTTACAAGCATCAGACCGTGTTACAGCACTTGTGGGCATTACAAGCTTCGACAGATAATCTGCCACCTGCGCACAATTGTTCTCCATATCAAGCCTGTCATCCATATCATATATCTGTTCTCCATCAAGCAAAAAACTGAATTGTTGTGAGAGCTGATACATAGATCTCCGGACCGGAATCAGCTTATGCCTTGCTCCAATAGCACAGCCGACTTCTTTTTGCACCCATCTGGAGGCTTCTGCTTCTTTTGATAAAATGAGCAATACATTTGGAATATTGCTTAATGCCGCTGGAATCTCTGCCTGATAACTCGAACCTGTCGGAATTGAATATGGTGCCATCCAGCATCGGATACCTCTGTCGGTTAACATTTTGCGCAGACAGTCCGCATACTCTCTCTGAGCCGAACAGTAACTGATAAACAAATCACTGTTTTTCTCTTTTTTCTCCGCTGATTCCAGCATTGCAATAAGCGTTCTTACCTTTTCGTCATCATAATCACAAAATGTAATAGTCTGCAGGCATTCAATATCAGTCAATGCTCTTATACACTGATTAATCAATGGTGGAACGATGTAGCATAATTCAATCTTCTGATTACCGCTTCCCAGCACCGGCAGAATAACATTGGACGGTGCTATTCCCAACCGGTTCATTCTTACAAGCATATTATAAAATGTAGAAAATGATTTGCATAGAGTCTTTATCTCTTCCTCACCTGATTCCGTCAGATCTAATAATTCAATACAGCCAAGACGCTTAAATCTGCCATTCAGTTCAGAAGAGACCCAATATTAACAATATCCACGCTCAATACCTCTATCTGTTTCTTTCTGCCACTCGCAAGTATCTCTTTTTTCCATTCCATACAGAAAATAATCCTTCCTCTTGAACTTAACTTATGTTCTTACATACCTCTGATTTCTGCTATTTGGCTTATCAGGTATCGTCATACGAATCAAATTCATCTCAATTGCCGGGTGAATATAATATACCTTATCTTGCGTATTATCTTACGCATTATCTTCCTCTATAATACGTGTTTTGCCGTCAAAATTCAATTTTTCGTATTTCTTTCCAGCTCCTCATACAGCCCTTCATAATTACTGATTCTGTAACATCTCCATGTATCACCGTATATGACCTGACACTTATCATTCCGGAAATACCATGATGCCTGTGTTCCGTCCTGATAGTATACCCTCACTGTCTGTTCCGGCTCATTATTCCCGATTTTGTCAGACACATCAAACGGCTTAATCTGTCTGCCATCTACATCCTTAAGTTTCGTATTTATAATAAAGCTTTCATTGAACGGCAGGTGATTATCGGTGTCGGACGGATAGATTATATAATCAGGCATTTTGCCGCTTACGCCCATATCATGTGCCACATTGACCACAAACGCCGCATTGGAAAGCCACCATACCAAAGTTATTACAACAATCAATGCCGCTGTACCAAGTGACAATACTGCCATTACAACTGACCTTGTGTTTTCTTTCATTTAATTATCCCCCTATATTCTCATTTTCCCTTACCACAGCTCCCACCAGCAGCGCAGCGCCCGCACCTTCATTGGCAAATCTCAGCACCTTTTCATCCTTCACTCTCTCAAGCCTTAGCCATAATGTAGCCACGGCTTCACTGTTGAAGCTTTCACTGTCCATCTGATGCCTTTCACGCTCCTGCGATTCAGGCACATAAAAGCATTCATAGCACTCCTGCGGCAGCCTGATTGCGGCAGTACACTCATCCCCCGGCTTAATCTGCGACATGTCGCTCATAACCTCTGCACGGCTTATGCAGCCTCCGTCCTTACCGCGGAACTCTGCCAATAATCTCACCCTGTCATATACACAGGCAAAGCCGCGGTTGGCTATCCTGACATTTATATATATGCTGCCACCGCCCGCCTCTTCTTCTGTGTCTGGGCTTACCGCTGTATCAGTCACAACGAATCTGTACCCCAGATGCGTGCCTATATAGTCATAGCCATTATTGCTTCTCCATTTATTAAGGACTGCCATGTCATACTGTCTGTTAAGATATGTAATATGCATATTGGCAAGCTCTTTCACCGCATTATCATAATTATTAAGCGGGTTGTCATGTATAGCCTCACCTCCACAGACCGCATAAGTGCAGACTTCATCCTGATAATCAGCCCATGCCGCGCGCCCTCCGGCATAAGTACACATGTCATCCTCCGATGAAAGTATCGCATCATTGTATAGTGCCGGTCGCAGAATATCTGTGTCTGTATACGCATTATCTGTCCCCATATACCGGGTAAGATATTTCATAATAAATCTGTTCTGCATCGGTGTTCTCACTGCTATCCTCACCTTGTTCCCGCATGCAAGCGCAAGTGTCTCATACAGCTCACAGACCGAATTTTCCGAAAGGAATTTTGAGTCATGCATCTCGCCCCAGCTTCCGATAAATATTCCCTGATGCACAATTATGTTATCTGCGTGTGCGGCGATTACAGGGCCTAACTGACGCATGTGTCCGGCTACATTTTTAATAAGGGACGGCTCATGCTCCATCCCTTTTCCTTCCGTGTCATATGCAATTCTTAATATCACTTCACGCTTGTGCTTCTCAAACCATGTAAGAATACGGTCTGCGCGGTCAAGCTCCGCATCCGTGAACGGTGAGCCTGTCCCCACTCCCGGCTGTCTTCTGCCTATATCAATGCGTACAAGCGCAAGAACGTCCCCGTCAGCAAGCGACCATACAAGATTATCAAAATCCGGCTCTTCGCTTATCACAAAAGGATAAAGGCCGTACCAGCCCTTGGACGGATTGCCATCATAATCCGCACTTTCTTCGCCGAACAGCTTTTCAAATGTAATTAATGAATTACTTTTTCCAGATAAGCACATCCTCTTCTCCTGCCCGCTTTTCTTCTCCAAGCAATTTGTCACGCAAAAGCACCGCAAGTATGCTGTAAGTCATCCTGAACATATACATGACCGGCTTAAGTCCAGAATGCATGCTCTTGCCGAACTGTCTCTGATGCATGACCGCCGGAATCTCAACTATTCTGTATCCGCACAACAGCATGTGAAGTATGATGTTGGCATCAGGATATTTGTCATCAAACCGGTTATACCTTGAATAGTTCAAAAATGTCCTGTAATTCAGTCCCTGAAGTCCCGTTGTCGGATCCTTTATCTTTCTTCCCGTTCCGCACCATATCATAAAGCTGAACAGGCTGTAGGCGAACTTCTTAACAGCCGATACCCTGAACGGCGAGCTGCCCGGAAGGTATCTTGAACCAAGCACTATATCAGGATAATGTCCTTCACTGTCAGGGGTCTTAAGTGCCTCATATATTGTCTTTATATTGCATACGTCATGCTGTCCGTCCGCATCCATCTGTATCACATATCTGTAGCCCCTGCGCACGGCATATTTGTAGCCAAGCTGGAGCGCACTTCCGTACCCAAGATTAAATACATGTGTGACAAGCGCAAACTTACGCTCACGGACAATGTAGTTAGTATTATCAGATGATGAGTCATTGATAACAAGAACATCCGCATAATCCGTTACGTGCATATTTTCCAGTGCATCAAGCACCGTAGATATATTCTTTTCCTCGTTATACGCCGGTATAATTACCAGCAGCTCTTTTTCATCACAGCAGCTCATATATATGCTCCATATCTTCGATATTATTTATCTTCTTTTGGGATGCCGCCAATGCCATCCTTTCTGCCTTCTCGGGATTCTCTGTAAGTTCCTGTATGGCATCAGCTATTTTGCCGGGTGTATATTCAAATAATATACCGTCAACACCGTTTTCTATCTGTTCACGGTTACCGCTGCAGTCAGATGCCGCTATTACGCAGCCAAGCACCTGTGCCTCCTGAATTGCTATACTCTTTCCTTCAAATCTTGTTGCGTGGACATAAATGTCTGTCTGCGCATAATACGGATACGGATTGTCACACGCGCCCAGAAGCACAAAATCCTTCTCAAGCCCCGACTTCTGTATCAGCCTGTTTATATCATCACGAAGCGGTCCGTCACCAAGTACATACCATCTTGCCTTAATTCCGCGGTCTTTAAGTATCTTCATGGCTTCAACTGCAATATCATAGCCTTTCTGGTAGGTTATCCTGCCAACCGTGAGAAGCCTGATTCCGTCATAATCATCCGCAAATCCGCCCTCAGCCTGTGCACGTTTCTTAATATCTTCTATATTGAGGAAATTGTGGAACACGCACGTCTTATCCTCGTGTTCGGGATATACCTTAAGGAAATTCTCCCTCACCTCATCAGATACCGTGAATATCCTGTCAAGCTTCGCATAGCAGCCGCCATCCAGCTTCCTTGTATAGCCTGATTTTGCATAATCTATATGCACAAAGCCTGCCCTGTGCTTCGCATTAACATAATCGGCGGTATAGTATGTGGAGCCTCCTTCAAGATATGCAACCGCAAGGTCAAATTCCTTATCAAACCTGTCAGCAGTATCCGCAAGCACACGCCACATAAGCTTATCCGTCTGGAATCTTTTATCTCTTATCATCGCAAATGCATTCGATACAATGTAACCAAAATCCCTGAACAGTCCTCCTCTTAAAAGCAACGCCCCAAGAACAGTCTTTATCATGTTGGACCTGCCCGCCTTCGCAAGTACGGATATATCACAGTAACGCTTATTAAGCACTGTCACATGCGCAGGAACCTCATGAATCATCTCCCCCTGCGCCATAAGCACATACAGATACAGCTCATACCGGCTGCTGTCAAACATATTCATAAGTGCAAGCAGCGCTTTCTCAGCTCCCGCCTGTCCCATTGTATTAATTACAAACAATATGCTTTTTTTATTATTAACATGCTTATCATCAATCATAGCTTTGTTATATCCTTACCGGTAATCTCTTTAAGTTCTGCAAGAATCCTCTCATTTTCCTGATTAAGAAGCGACACCTGCATCGCAAGCTCCTGATTGCGCCTTGTCAGAAGTGAAACAGCAACTGACAGCTTGTACATAACAGCAACCAGCATAAAAAATGCCACAAACAGCACTATATAATCTGAGGAGCATACAACACTGCTCCATCCGTACAGCCCCGGTACAGTTGAACATATAATTATAAGAATTCCGGCTGCTGCCCAGCTTAACCCGATTCCTTCAGTAACCTTTCTCCTTGCATATGATGCAAAGCTCAGTATGATAAGTCCGATTCCGACACATACCATTATCATTCTCAATATAAATGGTGTCATCGTACCTGCTCCTTTCTCAGATATGCAATACCGGACGGTCTTCTCGCCCTCTTTCTCTTAAGAATACTTCCGCGGCAGAATATATGGTAATCTATATTCTTTTCAATCCATCTCAGCCTGAAATACGCGTAAGTCCAGCCTGCAAGTGCTCCCGCAAGAAGCCCTGAACCATACCACATTCTCGCAAACTGCGCCGCAATCACACTGCCCACAGCCGTAAAAATAAAAAATATGAGTGAAGTCCTTAACGCTCCCGTTACGTCCTCAAAATAATACAGGAAAATAAACGAGCAGTACATTATAAATACGATAAAGTAAGCGGCTGCAAGCACCGGATATATTGTCATCACAAGTCCGTTGAAGCCAAACCGGTCAAGCACAACGCTGAATATAAGATACATAACAACCGATATTATGAACTGCACCCTGACAACACTCATAATCTCATTAACAAGCGTTCCAAACATCCTGTTTTTCGTCTTTTCAATATCTATATAACGTCCGCCGATTACCGCCTCTGAATAGTCTTTATACGATTTGTGGAAATGCATCTCTACATTTGCCATAAAGATAACACTTGTCGAAATATTTGTAAACATCGCAATAAATGATGCCAGATCATAAGACTGCGCATACACAAATGTATCAAGCACATGTGTCCCAAGCTCTGAACCCCAGAACACAAAATTATGCACATAAAGCCCCAGCGCATACAATGTATTGGCAGCCACCAGCTTCCGGAATCTTCCGATATATTGGATGAGCCTGCCGTAATTGCGGCTGCACATCCTGAAATACTGTCTTAAAGCCGCCAATGCCAGGCCACCTGTTATACAAAGCCCCGCATCAATCGCAGCCAGCATTGATATCTCAACCGGCACACCGGCGGCATAGCGAAGAATCAGCGAAAGCATAACTGCAAGTGCCATGCCGATAAGATAGAAAAGCATTATCTTCTCATAAGTATTACATATAGAAATATAATTCATTGTGTAAAATACAAACACAAGTGCCATATATCCTATATATCCAAG
>CAMBEF010000050.1 GCA_945865495.1 uncultured Bacteroides sp.
GCAGATACGGCAATTAATAATCTGCTTGCGGTAATTAATGATTATTTTGATGGCGACAGAAGCTATATTTTTAATATTTACGAAGAGAATAATATAATTACCAATACACATGAATATGTCAGGGACGGCATGAAGGCATACAGGGATGAACTTCAGCGTATTCCTACTACGGTAATATCCGCATGGATGAAGAATTTTGAGAAGAATGATGTATATTATATAGAAGATATTGATAGTGAAAAAGGCACCGGTATGTATGAGATTGTTAAGACACATGGAGTGGTGAGCATGCTTGAGATGCCTCTTATTAAGGAACACAGAATAGTAGGATTCCTTGGTATAGATAATCCCAAGGAACATTATGACGATTCAACACTCCTGCCATCAATACAGTATTTTGTGACGAACAGCCTTGCAATGAAAAAGCAGCAGGAATATCTTCAATATCTGAGCTACCGGGATATGCTTACGGGATTATATAACCGTAACAAATATATGGATATGATCTCTGAGAATTCTTCAAGAAGCTTTGATAATACGGGGGTGGCGTATATAGACCTTAATGGATTGAAGCAGGTTAATGACGGAGAAGGGCATGATGCCGGAGACAGGCTTATCCGTAATGCAGCCGCTGCAATTATGACAGAGTTCCCGGATGAAGCATACCGCATAGGCGGTGATGAATTCGTCATAATATCGGAAGATACACCAAAAGAAGAATTCTATAGCAGAGTGAAACACATTGAGAATGAGATGTCCAAAAGTGGTGTGAGTGCATCAGTAGGTGTGCTGTGGAATGAACACAACGGAAGCATCAGTAAGATGCTCAAGAATGCAGACAGCAGAATGTATGATGAGAAAGAGCGTTTCCATGGTAATTAGTTGCAAAAAAGTCTGAATTAGTATATAATAAATATATTCGGTTTGCTATGCACATATGTCAGACACAGACCAAAAATACAATAGAAGGGTGCTAGTTATAATGGACGTGATTGTTAAGTATATTGATGAGCTGCTTGAGAGAAGTACTCCTGAAGCTCCAATGTGGAACATCGAGAAGATTAAGCAGGGGTTGAAGTCAAACTGGAATTATATTGACGGATGTATGATTAAAGCAGTTCTTGAGATGTATTCTATATCTAAAGATAAGAAGTATCTTGATTTTGCAGATGCATTTATAGATTACCGTGTACATGATGATGGAACCATCGAAGGATATGATATCAATGAGAAGAATATAGATAATGTTAATGCAGGTAAGACATTATTTGAGCTGTATGATGTTGTTGGTAAGGAGAAGTACCGCAAGGCAATAGACCTTATTTACAATCAGATTTCAATCATGCCTAGAACAAAGAACGGAAGTTTCTGGCATAAGGACATATACCCTGATCAGGTATGGCTTGATGGACTTTATATGGGTATGCCATTTTATATGGAATATGAGACAAGATATAACAATAAGAAGAACTATCCGGACATCTTCCAGCAGTTCAGATTTGTTATAGAGAATATGCGTAACCCTCTTAACGGATTATATTTCCACGCAATAGACACATCTAAGAAGATGTTCTGGTGTGACAAGGTTACAGGACTTTCACAGCTTAGCTGGCTCAGAGCTATCGGCTGGTTTTCGATGGCACTTCTTGACACTATTGACAAGTGTGACCAGACAGATGAGAAGTACGCTGATGATATCAAGCTTATGAGAGATGCATTTGTTGATCTTATTGATTCAATGCTTAAGTATCAGGATGAGAGCGGAATGTGGTATCAGATAGTTAATTTCGGTGGAATGGATGGCAACTATCTTGAGACGAGTGGAAGCTCAATTATGGCATATGCAATTCTCAAGGGTGTACGCTTCGGATACCTTCCTGAGAGCTACAGAAAGTATGCAGAGAAGGCTATTGATGGAATCTGTGACAAGTATCTTACAACTAAGGATGGCGAGATGCATCTTGGAGGCATCTGTCTTGTAGGCGGACTTGGCGGTAAGGCAAGACGCCATGGTACATATGACTATTATATTTCAGAGCCTGTTGTAGAAGATGATGCCAAGGGAGTTGGACCATTTCTTCTTGCATATACAGAGCTTTTAAGATATAAGAAGATGGATTAATTATTTATCAGAATATTATAGGGGCTGTGAATCACAGCCCTTATTTTATAAGGAGGTCTGATTATGAAACCATATACAACACTTGAAGAGGCGTTAGCTTCAAGAAAGCCGGGGAAAAGGGGATATACACTTCTGGATGGGGAGAACGGGTGCACCAACGGATGCCGCTGTGGCATATCAGTGTATGATAATACTGAATTTCCTGCTAATTATGGTTCACATGAGGATCAGGAGGGATTTTACGTACTTGAGGGAGAAGGAACTGCAAGGCTTGGAGAACTTGAGTTTGACATTAAGCCTGGAGATGCATTTGTTGCACTTGCAGGAGTAAGGCATACTGTAAAGTGTAAAATGGCTGACAGGCCGGTTAAGGTATTATGGTTCCATTCTGCAGTATAATTTTTGTTATCTAAATTTGGAGGTAATCGGATTACTATGAATTCACTTAGGGCACAGGATATATTAAAGCATATTACAGGGGATGAAGATTACGGTGTGGCAATGATGCAGAAGCTTCCGCTTGATGAGGCAATTGCTGTTGAGGGTGATCTTCTTAATGCATGCATTAAGGAAGCTGACGAAAAGAAGAATGCCAACGATGCTGCATTTTTTGGAGATATGCAGGATGCATTCAGGCCGATAATAATCGATAAGATTCGCAACGCTTCACATCTATGGGTAGTATACAGTGATGTTAACGGATATCCATATGATGTTGATGGAGATATGCTTGTTGTATACGATTATAATAAGTCAAAGGATATTACAGACAGACTTAATGCGCAGGGATATCTTGCAGTGCTTTCACTTGCAACACCTGAACAGTTTGCTAACGAAGTTGCGCATATGTATCGTAACGGTTATAAGAATGTAAGATTTGTCGGTGGCAATGAGACACCGTTTATTGTATCAAGAGAAGAACTTTATCCGTATGATAAGTTCATGAAGGAAGACTATGTAACCAATCCGGCACTTTCACAGGCTATGATTGCGCTGTTCCAGGAGACAAGAAAGACGTCTAAGGTAGAAGAAGGCGCCCCTGAGGAGGCATTTACAAGAATGCTTAAAAAGCGTGAAGAGGAATTTGTGACAGCTCTCAAGAATGCTGAGTTTATGGTGCCATGTGTTAAGACTGAGAATGGAGAAGAGATAGAGATATCATTCCAGTACCTTGACGTTACAGAACAGATGGGAAGCGATAACGGAGAGAAGGTAATAGCAATTCCGGCATTTACAGATGGATTTGAGATGGATAAGTGCTATCCCGGCAAGACAGAAGATATGCTCTGTACATTTGATGAGCTTGTTGCAACTGTTGTTGAACTCGGAGCATCAGGAATTATAATTAATGCACTTGGAATAAGCCATTATATGAGCGCAAAGACACTTGAGGCACTGTAGGAAGTATAGCCGGCTTGGCCGGCACAAAGTAAAATAGCAGCCCGCACCGGTTAAAATAAGGTGCGGACTGCTATTTTGATGTGAATTATATATGAATTACATATTCTTTCCAGCTTCATCAGTATCAATCATAGCCTGAATAAACTTTTCTTTGGAAGGTGTTCCCGGCACATATGTCCATTCAACTACGCTTGCAGCTTTGTCAGCAATCTTTGTGAGGTCACCGCGTGTAATCTCAAGCTCATCAAGTGTTACAGGGAGGCCGACACTCTTGTTGAACTTCATAATGCGGTCACGTTCTTCAAGCTGACCGTCATATGTAAGCAGGCAGAGAACGCCGAAAGCTACAATCTCGCCGTGCAGGTGTCTCTCACACTGTGGCAGTGTTGAAGCACCGTAATATACGCAGTGTGCGAGAGAGCTGTTATAGTAATAATTATCGGCAGGGTCAGGCTGGTTCTCATGAGTTGCAAAGTTAGAAACAATTCCTGTCGATATTATTATATCAAGAGCTACCTGCTCAAGAGCAAAGTCCGGTTTGTTGCTGCGGCATGCCTCAAGAGCCTTTGCACCATATTCAATAAGTGGAGTTGTGCAGACCTTTGCAACACACTGTCCCATAAGCGGAGTGTGGTACATGAACTTGTCACGGCTTGCAAAAAGCACTTCACATTCCTTGGACAATGCATCACCGATTCCTGCCCACAGGAGCTTCTCTGGTGAGTCTGCAATTATCTTTGTGTTTATGAATGTATGATATGAAGGTCCGTGCATGTAGTAATATTCTTTGAATGAACCGTCAGGATTATACATAACTGTTATTGCCGTGCATGCTGCACAATTAGATGCAAGCGTAGGAAATGTAAAGAATGGCTTGTCAAGCATATCAGCAAGCGTCTTAACCGTATCACATGCGCGTCCGCCTCCTACTCCAAAAAGCATATCGGCTCCGGTAACGAGCGGATTGTTCTTAAGCATCTCAACATTCTCATAGTTAGAATCTCCGCCATACCATATATAGTCAAGAATCTCAACATCCGAATTCTTAACGGCTGCTTCAAGCTCAGGCTTAGCCTTGGACATTGCAGTCTTACCACCGATAACAACGGCTCTGGTACCAAACTTTCTTGTCACGTAAGGAATCTCTTTGTAACAATCCTCCCCGACGCTGTAGCTTGGTAAAAATACACTATAACCTAACATTAAATCGCTTCCTCTCAATAAAATTACAACAATTGTAGCACTAAGTTTTTATGAATACAACACTTTACTGGACATTAATCTGCTCTATAGTTGTAATCTTACCGACAGTCGGAACACGATACAGTGTTACATTGTCATTGAAATACTGGAAAAATGTATATTGTGATGTGCACGATATATTGTTGAAGTCTCCCTGCGCGATAAGTTCCTTCTGGGAACCGTCAACATTCATCCTGTAGATGCCGTGGACATCATCTCCCTCAATCATTGCAAATACCTTTGTGCCGTATACGTTGTAATGTACACATCTGCCGTCAATCAGCTTCTCCTTTATGCGGTTGGCTGTGTTGTAGCGCATAAGTGCATAGTTGTCATCCATGTCAATATAATATATATACTGGCCTTCCATATCAGCCATATAAGCATTGGCTTCGAGGATGGTTGATATTGAACCCGTATTAACATCGAGAGAACACAGATTGTGATTCTCGTCAATGTTGGCAAAGTACAATCTTCCGTTGTAATAGCTTGAAGGTTCGTAAGTTGTGTTAGATACCTTTACATCCTCACTTCCGTCAATCTTAGCTTTGTATAACGTAAAAGTGGGACTTTCTTTTGTATTGTAATGCTGGTAATAAATGTAGTTGCCACAGAGGGCAGCTGTTCCTGACTGCTTCTCATACAAACCTACCGGATTGGAACCGTCAAGTTCGCAACGGTATACACCGAAGAGATATCCGTGAAGAATTGAAGCGGCGCGGTCAGGACCGGAATTGTTGCGGACATAATAAATATGGTTGCCGTCAACATTAATATAAGCCACACGGTCGTCACTTAACTTGCGGGCATTGGTACAGTCGGAATTCATGCGGTATAATGCACCGTCATCATATGGATTGGAAAAGTAGATATATCCGTTATATTCACAGAATAATCCGCCGTTATTGATGTTGCCGGCAGTATTACCGGCAACATTCGGATCATTATATACGAATCTGTTGACATAAGAATATATGTATACACCGGCTGCAACAAGTATAACAGCCAAAATCGACAGAACAATTATTTTAGCACGTCGTTCTTTCATGTTAGTCCTCCATTCCTGCCCATCTTTCCGGGCATAACAAGTTTGTGCACAGGCGCGAAGCTTGTTATCATAATTATTGTTATTATAGCACTACATGTGCTATAATGACAATAATTATGATGCTAAGTAACGAGGAGATATAAGATGCTTGATTTGAATGAGATAAGAACAGAGATAGATGATGTTGACAGACAGCTTGCAGCATTATACGAGAAGAGAATTGCACTTGCAACTAAGGTTGCAGAATACAAGATAGAGACAGGCAAAAAAGTATTTGACGAGACAAGAGAGAAGCAGAAGCTTGATAAGGTTGCAGAGCTTGTATCCGATGAGAAGAATATACATGGCGTAAGAGAGTTATTTTCACAGCTTATGTCTACAAGCAGAAAGATGCAGTACAAGCTGATAGAAGAGCACGGGCTTACATTAAGAGAGCCATATGAGACTATGGATGCAATAGACAAGAAGCATTGCACTGTCGTATATCAGGGAGTTCCTGGGGCATACAGTTATATTGCCATGAAGCGTTTCTTTGGGGAAGATGTCAATAATTTTAATGTTGAGACATTTGGCGATGCAATGGAAGCTGTCAGGGATGGAAGTGCTGATTATGCAGTCCTTCCTATCGATAATTCGACTACAGGAATGGTTAATCAGGTATATGACCTGCTCGAGGAATATGATAATTACATAATCGGAGAACAGTTTGTTAAAGTTGAACATTCGCTTCTGGGACTGCCGGATGCGACAATAGAGGATATTAAGACGGTCTATTCACATCCACAGGGGCTTATGCAGTGCCAGAGATATCTTGATGAACACAGGGAGTGGAATTCGATAAGCCAGCTTAACACAGCAGTGAGTGCGAAGATGGTTGTGGAGCAGAATGACATATCCAAGGCTGCAATAGCCAGTGAGGAAGCGGCGAGAGTGTATGGTCTTAAAGTGCTTGAGTCAAAGATTAATGACAGTGACAAGAATACTACGAGATTTGTCATTGTATCCAATAAGAGAAGATTTGTTAAGGGCGCGGGAAAGATGACGATATGCTTTGAGACGAATAACAAACCGGGTGCATTGTATAATCTTCTGAGCCATATCATATATAATGAACTGAACATGACTAAGATAGAGTCAAGACCTATTGAGGGAAGAGAATGGGAGTTCAGATTCTTTGTTGATTTTATGGGGAATATTGATGATATCAATGTTATCAATGCACTTCACGGAATACAGGAGGAAGCCAATAAGCTTAAGTTCCTGGGAAATTATTAATAGACAATACACCGGCGTGGGGAAGGAGCGTGTACAAGATGTCTGTAACAACATTTGCAGCAATAAGTATCGGGTCTTATGAACTTGAGATGAAGGTATTCGAGATATCTCCAAAGACAGGAATACGTGAGATTGACCGTATATCACACGTTATTGAGCTTGGACGTGATACATATAACAAAGATAAGATAAGCTTTGAGATGGTGGATAAGCTGTGCAGTATTCTGTATGATTTCAGCTACATAATGAAGGGGTATAAGGTTAAAGCATACAGGGCTTGTGCAACAAGCGCTATAAGAGAGGCCGTGAACTCAAAGAATGTACTTGACCGTGTGAAGGTAAGGACTGGACTTGATATAGAACTGCTGTCTAATTCAGAACAGCGTTTTATAAGCTACAAAGCATTCTCAATGCAGGATGAGATAATAGAGCAGGCTATGAATGAATGTACACTGCTTGCAGATATAGGTTCCGGAAGTGCACAGATTACGCTTTTTAATAACGGAAAGCTTATAACAACACAGAATATAAGGCTCGGAGTGTTAAGAGTAAGAGAACTGCTTGCACGTCTTGCACAGAATGCAGACAAGTACAGATGTATTCTCGAGGAGTATATCGATAATGACCTTGAGACATTTACAAAGATATTCCTTGAGGGATATAAGGTAACCAATATTGTAGGTACGGGAGAGAACCTTTCGTATATTAAGCTTGCGGGAGAAGACAAAAAGTATGTCACGAAGAAGGAGTTTGCCAGTATATATGACCAGATAATCGGCAAGAGCGAGGATGAGATAGCACAGCAGCTTGATATACCACAGACACATGCAAGCCTTGTCACACCGGGACTTATGCTTTTTGCAAGACTTTTTGCATTTACGGATGCGAAGAGGCTGTGGATGCCGGATGTCAAGCTTGGAGACGGACTTGCGGTTGATTATGCGCAGAAGAACAGGCTGATTAAGCTTAAACATAATTTTAATGATGATATTCTTTCAGCGACGAGGCAGATTGCAGAGCGTTATCAGTGTAATGTTCCGCACACAAAGTTTGTCGAGAAAGCGGCACTTGGAATATTTGACGCAATGAAGAAGCTGCACGGTCTCGGTGAACGGGAGAGGCTTATACTACAGCTTGCGGCGATTATGCATGACAGCGGTAAGTTTGTGAGCCTTATGTATCCGTCAGAGGCCGGATACGACATAATAATGGCGTCGGAGATTATAGGTATATCACATGAAGAACGTGAGACAGTTGCCAAGATAATAAAATATAATACAAGGGATTTTGACTACAGGCAGATGAATCTGACACAGTCGAAGCTCACTGCAATGCTGCGGCTTGCCAATGCACTCGACAGAAGCCACAAACAGAAGATGAATGACATTAAGATATCACTTGATGGAGATGAGCTTGTGATAGCTACATCAACTTATGAGGATATAACTCTGGAATACGGATTGTTTAAGGAAAAGACAGAATTAT
The DNA here is from genome assembly GCA_945865495.1 of uncultured Bacteroides sp. Classification (GTDB taxonomy): domain Bacteria; phylum Bacillota; class Clostridia; order Lachnospirales; family Lachnospiraceae; genus Bacteroides_F. The sequence continues at coordinate 8,574 of CAMBEF010000050.1, forward strand.
TTGAGGAGATATATGGTGTAAGACCGGTATTAAGACAGCGCAAGGGCACAAGATAACTGAGGGGTGTGAACCGGGTGTCTGTGGAATTGGAGGAAGGATATGAATTATTCGGATTCGGGAAATTTTATTAACCGTGAACTAAGCTGGATGGAATTTAACTCAAGAGTACTTGCGGAAGCCAGAGATAAGAGTATTCCGTTATTTGAAAGACTTAAGTTTTTAAGCATAACATCATCCAATCTGGATGAATTTGTAATGATACGTGTGGCATCACTTAATGATATGGTTAATGCCGGTTATAACAAAAAAGATATAGCAGGGCTTACAACTAAGCAGCAGCTTGAGCTTATAAGCAAAAAAGAGCATGAATTTGTTAATCTTCAGTATTCAACGCTTAACAGATCACTTATCCCGCTGCTTGAAAAAAATAATCTGATTTTTGTAAAGAGTTATGAAGACCTTGATGAGAAGCAGAATGAATTTGTCGATCAGTATTTTATGAATGAGATTTATCCGGTTCTTACACCGATGGCGGTTGACTCGTCGAGACCTTTTCCGCTTATAAGGAATAAGACACTGAACCTTGCTTCACTTATGCGTAAAAAGAACGGAGATAAGGAACTTGAATTTGCAACGGTTCAGGTGCCATCAGTACTTCCACGTATTGTCGAGATTCCTTCGTCGGAAAAGAATAAGAGAATGGTTATTCTGCTTGAAGAGATTATTGAGAAGAATATACAGAAGCTTTATCTTAATTATCATGTTATAGCAACTCATCCGTACAGAATTATGCGTAATGCTGATTTTGAGATTGATGAGGAAGAGGTTGCCGATCTTTTGCAGGAGATTCAGAGACAGATCAAGAAAAGACAGTGGGGCGAGGCAATCAAGCTTGAGGTTCAGGATGATATGGATAAAAGGCTGATTAAGATTCTGAAGAAGAATCTTAATATCGCCGACGACGATATATATTATATCAACGGACCGCTTGATCTTACATTCCTTATGAAGGTGTACGGACTTGACGGCTTTGACCATCTGAAACATCCGAAGTATACGCCACAGCAGCTTCCGGAGCTTATGGATGATGCGGATATATTTGAAAGAATCAGAGAGCATGACATACTGCTTCACCATCCGTTTGACTCGTTTGAGCATGTTGTTGATTTTGTGAGACAGGCAGCGAAGGATGATAAGGTACTGGCAATCAAACAGACATTGTACCGTGTCAGCGGCAATTCACCTATAATAGCATCGCTTGCAGAGGCGGCGGAACGCGGCAAGCAGGTTACGGTTCTTGTAGAGCTTAAGGCGAGATTTGATGAAGAGAATAATATAATATGGGCAAAGAAGCTTGAAAAAGCAGGATGCCACGTAATATACGGCCTCATGGGCCTTAAGACACATTGTAAGATTACGCTTGTTGTAAGGCGCGAAGAGGATGGCATACGCAGATATGTGCATCTTGGAACAGGTAACTACAATGATTCAACTGCCAAGCTGTATACGGATCTTGGTCTGCTTACGTGTGCCAATCAGATTGGTGAGGATGCGACGGCTGTATTCAATATGATTTCAGGATATTCTGAACCAATAAGATGGAATAAGCTTGCACTTGCACCGCTGTGGCTTCGTGGAAGATTTATGAGGCTTATTGACAGAGAGATACAGAATGCAAAGGATGGCTCACAGGCGCATATAATGGCTAAGATGAATTCGCTTTGCGACAAAGAAATCATAGAGAAACTGTATGAGGCGTCATGCGCCGGAGTTAAGATAGAGCTTATTGTCAGAGGTATATGCTGTCTCAAACCGGGTATAAAAGGATTGAGCGAGAATATAACAGTAAGGTCTATAGTGGGTAATTTCCTTGAACATGCCAGAATATTCTACTTCGAGAATGGCGGTAACTGGGAAGTTTATATGGCAAGTGCAGACTGGATGCCGCGTAATCTGGACAAGAGAGTTGAGATTATGTTCCCGGTTGAGGATGAAGAGCTTAAGAAAAAGGTACTTCATGTCCTTGAGATACAGCTTGCCGATAATGAAAAAGCGCATATAATGCAGCCTGACGGTTCCTATGAAAAAATCGACAGAAGAGGCCGGAAGGAAGTTATTAACGCACAGGAGATATTCTGTGAAGAAGCAATCCGGAGAAACAGTGAGATTAGTAAGGGACGTAAGACAAGGACATTCACACCGAGAATGGGGAAAGAATGATTAATAATTACATATATAGAACGCAGGAGGCTTAAAGAGCAATAATGAATATCATGGCAGATAACAGAAGCGGATTTGTATTATCTACACCTGAACAGGAGGGGATATCTACTGATTCAGTTAAGAGATTTCTTACAAGGCTTGAGAACAAACACATACCGTTACACTCATTTCTTCTTATGAGACATGGCAGGCTGGTAAGCGAAGTATACTACGCACCCTATGACCGTAATACGATGCATAGGATGTTCTCAATAACAAAAAGTTTTACATCTATAGCAATAGGCTGCCTGGTACGTGAAGGAAAGATATCGCTGGATGATAAGATAACAGACTATTTTGCGGATAAGCTTCCAAAAAGCGGTGCACATCCGCTGCTTGCAATGACAACCATCAGGGATATGCTGAGAATGGCATCACCGTATGATAAGACTACATACAAACAGTTTGATATGGATGACTGGGTGAAGACATTTTTTATTGCACATCCTAATCATATACCGGGTACATGCTTCTCATATGATACGTCAGCATCGCATACGCTTGCGGCTCTTGTGGAAAAGCTGACGGGTATGACAATGCTTGATTATCTGAGGAGTATTTTCCTGGATGAGATAGGATTTTCTAAGGATGCATACGCTGTTAAAGACCCTGTGGGCAATACGCTCGGAGGTTCCGGACTTATGTGTACTCCGAGAGATCTTCTGGCTGTTATGAGCGTGGTTGCATCAGGAGGCGTATATGACGGAAAGCAGTTGCTTCCGGGAGAATATCTTAAAGAGGCAACTTCAAAACAGATTTCAACAACTGCAAAGGCAGCAACATACGAGGAGAGCTTCGGATACGGATATCAGTTCTGGATGACAAGACACGGTGGCTATGCATGTTACGGAATGGGCGGTCAGTATGCGGTATATATTCCGGATAAGGACATAATATATGTGACAACTGCCGATACGCAGGCAGTCAAAGATGGAACGCAGGAGATATATGATGCGTTCTGGGATGAGATATATGATAATGCAGGTGAAGGAGCGCTTAAGCCGCTTACAGATAACCGTCGCAAAGAATATGAAACATTCTTTGCAGGAAGAAAGCTTGCATCTGTAAAAAATGAATGTACAGGTGATGAGGTAAATAAATATACAGGCGGAATGAAGAATATAAGCGGTCAGTATGCCGTTGATGATAACGACATACAGTTCAATGGATTCGATATAGAGTTCAGGGATGATTTTGGAATGCTCAGGCTTGATATTGCCGGAATGGATATAAGCCTGCCATTCGGTATGAACTATAATATTGAATGCGGAATACCTGATGATGGTAAGGAGTATACTGCTGCGTCATCTGCCGGATGGACAGGAAGGGATACACTTCTTATTAATGCACAGATTATTGATGAATGTGTAGGCAATATAATTATCCAGATAACATTCAGACATAATGATGCTGTTGTGATGATGCTCAAGCATGAGGAGAACAAGTTTAATGAATTCAGCGGCTTTTTCTGCGCACATAAGGCGTGATTGCAATATTATGCAGCATATGATGCAGATGCAGCAGATACACAGCATGTAGTTTTCTAAATTTACGGTAATTTTACATTACGTTTACGATAGCAGGATATTATCAGATGCTATCAGAACAGGGAGCTGTCATGGCTCAAATTTAACGAAAGAGTGCTTGATAATTCGGGCGTCTTTGAGAGAATGATAGAGATACCGTCAAGACCGGACAGCATATATGACGAGGATCTTAATTATCGAGAGCGTATGGCAGAGGTTGTTAAGCTCAGAAGAAAGCTATGTGATATATGGGCTGGACGGGCTTAAGGTACATTCAAAGCTCTGCCAGATAACAAGAAG
>CAMBEF010000051.1 GCA_945865495.1 uncultured Bacteroides sp.
GCGGGAATGGAGGATTAAGATGAGCAAAAGACCTACAGTACTGATGATACTTGACGGATATGGACTTAGTGACAGAAAAGAGGGCAACGGTATTGCTAATGCCAATACACCTGTAATGGACAGCCTTATGAAGGAATATCCATTTGTTAAGGGACTCGCAAGCGGAATGGCAGTCGGACTCCCTGAGGGACAGATGGGTAACTCAGAAGTCGGACATCTCAATATGGGTGCCGGAAGAATTGTATATCAGGAGCTCACAAGAATAACCAAGGAGATTGAGGATGGAGATTTCTTTAAGAACGAAGCACTCCTTGGTGCTATAGAGAATTGTAAGAAGAATAATTCAGATCTTCACCTCTTCGGCCTTCTTTCAGATGGTGGAGTACACAGCCACCTTACACATGTGCTTGCACTTCTTGAGCTTGCTAAGAGAGAAGGACTTAAGAATGTATATCTGCACGGATTTATGGATGGACGTGATACTCCTACAGAGGGCGGTCTCGGATATGTGAAGACAGTACAGGCTAAGATGGACGAGCTTGGTGTCGGTGCAATTGCAACACTTGCCGGACGTTATTATGCAATGGACAGAGATAACAGATGGGACAGAGTAGAGGCTGCTTATAATGCACTTACAAAGGGTGAAGGTGCTGAGGCATCAGATGCAGTTGCTGCAATGGAAGCATCATATGCAGACGGTAAGACAGACGAATTCGTTGTACCTACTGTAATTAAGAAGGATGGCAGGCCTGTTGCGGTGATTAAGGATAATGATTCCGTTATCTGCTATAATTTCAGACCTGACCGTGCAAGAGAGATAACAAGATGCTTCTGCGATGATGAATTCACGGGATTCAATCGTGGACCACGTAAGAATGTAACATATGTATGTTTCACAGAGTATGATGTTACAATTCCTAATAAGAGCGTTGCATTCAATAAGGTTGCAATCAATAACACATTTGGTGAATTCCTTGCAGCACATAACATGACACAGTGCAGAATTGCTGAGACAGAGAAGTATGCACATGTTACATTCTTCTTCAACGGCGGTGTTGAGGAGCCTAACAAGGGTGAGGACAGAATACTTATTAAGTCACCTAAGGTTGCTACTTATGATCTCCAGCCTGAGATGAGCGCACCTGAGGTCTGCGATAAGCTTGTAGGGGCAATAGAATCAGGAAAGTATGATGTTATCATCACTAACTTTGCAAATCCTGACATGGTTGGACATACAGGCATAATGGATGCTGTAATTAAGGCAATTGAGACTGTTGACGGATGTGTTGGACGTGTCGTTGATGCAATCAAGAAGGTTGACGGACAGATGTTTATCTGTGCTGACCACGGTAATGCCGAGAAGCTTATTGACTATGAGACAGGCGAGCCTTTTACAGCACATACAACGAATCCGGTTCCGTTTATTCTTGTTAATTATGATGAGAATTACACACTCAGAGAGGGCGGAAGACTTGCAGATATAGTTCCTACACTTATTGAGATGATGGGAATGGAGAAGCCTGCTGATATGACAGGTGAGAGTCTTCTTGTAAGAAAGTAATCAACCGATAATTATGAGGAGGGGCGGCCGATGCCATCGAAGAATAATACAGAGGTAATCCTGGGCGGCAAGGTATATACACTCAGCGGATACGAGAGTGAGGAATACCTTCAAAAAGTAGCTGCTTACATCAATAACAAATTGAATGAGATGATGGCTGATGATGGTTATCGCAGGCTGTCATCCGAAATAAGGGCCAATATGATGTATCTTAATATAGCTGATGACTATTTCAAGGCTAAGAAAAGTGCAGATGCCCTTGAGAATGATGTCGCAGCAAAGGACAAAGAGATATATGACCTTAAGCATGAACTGATTGCATCACAGATTAAGAATGATGCATCAGAGAAGGAGATTAAGGAACTTAAAGCTGAGATTGGAAAACTTCAAAAGAACGTGGTAAGACTTGAGACGGAACTTGAAGCTTCCAAAAAGTAAACTTGAGCATCCGTGTTATATGGCACGGATGCTTTTTAGCATACAGCATAATATATTAGATGAATGGAAATGCGGATATGAAGAATGTAGAATTGCTTGCACCGGCAGGAACATACGAAGCGTTCAGGGCGGCCATTAATGCCGGCGCTGATGCGGTATATCTTGGCGGAAGTGCGTTTGGGGCACGTGCATATGCCGGTAACTTTGATAAGGAGCAGCTCCTTGAGGCACTTGATTTTGCACATATAAGAGACCGCAAGGTATATCTTACGGTTAATACACTTCTTAAAGAAAATGAAATAGGTGAGCCGTTGTATGATTATCTGCTTCCGTTCTATGAGGCGGGGCTTGATGCGGTGATTGTCCAGGACTGGGGTGTCTTTGATCTTATACAGAAAGCATTTCCGGGGCTTGACATACATGCAAGTACACAGATGGCTGTGACAGGCTGTGAGAGCGCCGGGCTGCTTAAGAGAATGGGCGCAACAAGAGTCGTACCCGCAAGAGAGCTTACATTGGATGATATAAAAAAGATTGACAAAAATGTTGATATAGAGATAGAGAGCTTTGTACATGGAGCATTGTGCTACAGCTATTCGGGACAGTGCCTTATGAGCAGCATGCTTGGTGACAGAAGCGGTAATCGTGGAAGATGCGCCCAGCCATGCAGGATGAAATATGATAATGAATATGTACTCAGCCTCAAGGACATGTGCACTCTTGACCTTATTCCGCAGCTTGTGCAGGCAGGGGTTGATTCTTTTAAGATAGAGGGAAGAATGAAGAGCAGCGAATATGTTGCAGGTGTTGTCTCTGTCTACAGAAGATATCTTGATAATTACCTTGAGTATGGAAAGAATGCAATAAAGCCACATGAACGTGATCTGATAAGTTTATCCGATCTGTACAACAGAGGAGGATTCTCAAAAGGATATTATCCCGGAAAGAAAGGCCGTGACATGGTATCACTGACAAAACCCAATCATCAGGGAACATGTGCTATGGAAGTGATATCATCAAAGCCGGGAAGTGCTGTGTGCAAAGCGCTTGTTCCGCTTAATAAAGGAGATGTATTCGACTTAGAGAAGGAATTTGATTATACACTTGCGGGAGCGGTTAAGCCGGGAGGTACGGTAACGCTAAGCCTTCCTAAAAAATATGTGATGAAAAAGGGCAGAAAGCTTTACAGAATCCGTAATAATTCCCTTATCAATGATATTCTTGACAGATATACGAAGGCAGACTGCAAGACGGCAATACAGGGAGCGGTTACACTTCAGTCCGATAAGGAAGCATCACTTGTTCTGTGGAAGGATGATACATGTATATCAGTACAGGGTGAGACGGTCATGCATGCAATGAACAGGCCGCTTACGGCTGAGGGCGTGCAGATGCAGATAAGCAGGATGAATGATACACCATATATACTTGAAAATCTTGAGATTAATATGGATAATGACGTATTCCTGCCCAACGGAAAGCTCAATGAGCTAAGACGCAAGGCTGTTACGGAGCTTACGAATGCACTTACGGCACGTTATAAGAGAAGCACTGATAATTGTTCGGCGCAAGCAGCACTTGAATGGCAGCACCAATCAGAGCATAAAGGATTTGCGGGCAGCGCGGTCAATGTAATGATTGACAGTGTGTCGTTGGATTGCAGGGATAAGATTCGTTTTGTATCGGCAATGAACAGCGTCAACGGAATATATATAGAAGCAGAAGCATTTGAAGATTCAAAAGAACTTGCTGCAATGGTTGATATAATACATAAGGATGGACATAATGCATATATATCACTGCCATATGTTGTAAGAGGCAGAACGTCAGAATATATTGAAAAACTGGCGGAAGATGCAGATACTATAAATGCTGATGCATGGCTTGTACGAAATCTTGAATCGGCTGCAATCATTACAAAGCTAAGGCCGAAGGACAGAATTATCACTGACGCAGGTCTGTATACGATGAACTCAAGGGCAAGGATGAGATTCGACGTTGAATTTCCACAGATTATAACAGATACGGCACCTTATGAGCTTACCGTAAATGAACTTTTACAGCTTGGAATAGGTAATTCTGAATTGATGGTTTATGGCAGGATACCTGTTATGATATCGGAAAACTGCGTAAGAAAGACACGGAATATGTGTGATGGGATGTGCAGGGTAACGAAGATTACAGATGACAGGAAGAGATGTTTTGATGTTGCATCAAGATGCAGAAACTGTTATGCTGTAACATATATGTCGGATGCTGTATCTGTCCTTGATATGCCGGAACAGATAAGGCGGATGGCACCGGGCTCTGTGCGCCTGACATTTACATCAGAAGATAAAGAATGTATAAGGCGCGTAATCAGAGATGCAATTCTGATATCAGAGGGGAAGAATGTGTCCGGGGAATGTTATACGCATACAACGCACGGACATTTTGACAGACAGATTTTATAGAATGCCGGTAGGTGACAGAATGCCGGAGGGTGAAGGAAGATTTTATGAATTCTATTATAACAGAGATGGCAAGATATCTCTTTGCTATGCTTATGATTTTTTATGTATATGCAACAGTACGCGGAGCTACGACAAAAAAGGACACTACACGTAATGCGGCCGGAATAGTACAGAATATGATGATGTTTTCGTTTCATTTCCTTGGATATCTGATTCTGTATATGAAGGACGGAGATGTTAATTACGCGATACTTTATGCGGCACAGCTTGTATTTTTTATAGTTTTCCTGCTGATGTTTACAATGCTTTATCCTAACGCATCAAGACTGCTGCTTAACAATATGTGCATGCTTATAGCTGTGGGATTTGTAATTCTTGCGAGACTTTCGTTTGAAAAATGTCTGAGACAGTTCATATTCGTGGCAGCGGGAGGACTTTTATCATTCTTTATCCCGTGGATGATTAAGAAGGTCAGGAGCTTCAGAAATCTGTCATTTCTCTATTTTATAGTGGGAATAGCACTTCTGGCAGCAGTACTTATAAGCGATGAAGTATTTGGCGCCAAGCTTGCAATTACGGTAGGCAGTGTATCAATACAGCCTACGGAATTTGTAAAGATTATATATGTAATGTTTATTGCTGCAATGTTCAATGCTTCTGATTCGTTCAAAAGGATTATAGTAACGTCGCTTGCGGCAGCACTTCACGTTGTCATCCTTGTAGCATCGAAGGACCTTGGTGCGGCACTGATATTCTTTGTTGTTTATGTATTTATGCTCTATGATGCCACAAGAAAATGGTACTATATCCTGGTTGGCATGCTTGCAGGTGCGGGAGCTTCGGTTATAGCATATAAGCTGTTTGCACATATCCGTGTGCGTGTCCTGATATGGCTTGACCCATGGACGTATATAGAAGACCGCGGATACCAGATAGCACAGTCGCTGTTCTCTATAGGAACCGGCTCCTGGTTTGGTACGGGACTTAATCAGGGAAGCCCGAATATGATACCTGTGCCTGAGAAAGATTTTATATTCTCGGCAATATGTGAGGAGTTTGGTATCATCTTCGGAATTGGATTAATTCTTTTATGCCTTACCAACCTGATGCTCATGCTTAATATCGCATCAATGTGCAGGACACAGTTCTACAGACTTACGGCTGTCGGAATCGGAGTTACATATGCATTTCAGGTATTCCTTACTATTGGTGGGGGGATTAAGCTTATACCGCTTACAGGCGTTACACTTCCGTTTGTAAGTTACGGCGGCAGTTCAATGCTGGCATCAATTATAATGGTCGCTATAGTCAACGGAATGTATGTGATGCGTGAGAGCGATGTCGTCGTACAGAAGGCAAGTGCAAAAAACGGCGGCAAGGCGCGTAAGAAAAGACGCAGGGTCGATATATCGACCAATCGTTCAAGCGATGCTGCAACAGTTGTCATTCTGTCAGTATTTGCTGCTATATTTGCCCTGCTTATAGGATATCTTGTATATTTTAATGTAAAGACTGCACCGGAGATTCTTAATAATTCGTATAATACGCGTAACAATGCCAAAGAGGAGAAGGTCTCAAGAGGAAGCATAATGGCAAGTAATGGCTCAATTCTTGCATATACAGAGGTGGATGAGACCGGAAGTGAATCGAGAGTATACCCTTACGGAAGAGTGTTCAGCCATGTTGTCGGCATGTCAACTAGAGGCAAGTCGGGCATCGAAGGTATGGGGAATGCAGATCTTCTTGATTCAGGAAGCAATATTGTAAACAAAGCATACAGTGAGATATCCGGTAAGAAGCTTGTAGGCAATAATGTTGTAACGACACTTGATGTACAGCTTCAGAAAGCAGCGTACCTTGCGATGGAGAATAACAAGGGCGCAATTGTTGTTATGGAACCGTCAACCGGCAGGATACTTGCGATGGTTTCCAAGCCGGATTACAATCCGAATGATGCAATTGACCAGTGGGAGACATGGCTTTCTTACAGCAGTAATGATTCAGTGCTTCTTAACCGTGCAACACAGGGGCTGTATCCGCCGGGCTCAACATTCAAGATGCTTACGGCATTACAGTATGTAAGGGAGAACCCTGATTATGAGAGTTACAGGTACAGCTGTAAGGGAAGCACGGATGTGATGGGTTCCGTAATACACTGTTATAACTCAACAGCCCATGGATATGAGACACTTTCGACAGCATTTGCCAATTCATGTAATTCGGCATTCTCCAATATGGGGCTGGATGTTGACGGAGATGCATTCAATTCGCTCTGTAATGATTTCCTGTTTAATCAGGACATTCCGCTTTCGATAGAGACGAGCAAGAGCAGCTTTACAATGAAAGGTAATTCTTCTGTCGGTGAGAAGATGCAGACAGCAATCGGACAGGGCAAGACCCAGGTTACACCGCTTAACAATGCAATTATCACATCAACAATTGCTAATGATGGTGTTATGATGAAGCCATATCTTATTGAAAAGGTTGTATCCCAGGACAATAAGGTTGTAAAGGAATACGAACCGGAACAGTATTCAACACCGATAACTGAGTCGGAGGCTCAGGCTGTTAAGGGGTTCATGCGCGAGGTATGTACAAAAGGAACCGGAAGAAGCTTCCGCAATACTTCGTATGAGGTTGCAGGTAAGACGGGAACAGCACAATATGATGACGTGTCAGAAGACAGCCATTCATGGTTCGTAGGATTTGCACCGTATGATTCGCCTGAGATTGTTATCAGTGTAGTGCTCGAAGGCGGATATTCAGGATATGACAGTGCACAGGAAGTTGCAAAAAAAGTATTTGATACTTATTTCACAAAATAAGTTTTTTGCCTTGATTGAAGATGTATAAGATAGTATAATGTTTACAAATGAAAGACGCCGTGGAACAGGAGGTTCTGCAATGATTGAGGCAACCAGTTGTGGCGGTGTGGTTATCTTCCGTGGCAAGATTCTTCTTTTGTATAAGAATCTTAAGAATAAGTACGATGGCTGGATGTTCCCAAAAGGAACTGTTGAGCCGGGAGAAGACTATGAAGATACGGCTGTACGTGAAGTTAAGGAAGAGAGCGGAGCCGATGCGAGAATTGTAAGTTATGTGGGAAGAAGCACATATACATTTTCAATACCGCAGGATGTAGTCGACAAGGAAGTTCACTGGTATCTTATGATATCGGACAGCTATTACAGCAAACCACAAAAAGAGGAGTACTTCTGTGACTCCGGATATTATAAGTATAACGAGGCATATCATCTTCTTAAGTATCCCAACGAGAGACAGATACTTGAGAAAGCATATGCACAGTATCTTGAACTTAAGAAAAAGAATATGTGGGGGACACATAATATGTGATTCCTCCATATATTCATAGTCTTAATCTGAGAATACTGCATATATTAAGGAGTAGTTTTGATGAACATATTACAGGCAGTTAATGCAGCAGACACAACAGCAATGCAGTCGCAGAATGCGGCGGGTATGACAGATAATGCAGAAGAGACATTTGATTCCGTAATAGACAAAAAGACAAGAACTCTTGAAGATATATTTCAGGATGTTGCAAAAGAGTATGAAGTGCCGGTAGACCTTCTTAAGGCTGTTGCACAGGCGGAATCGGGATTTGATGCCAATGCGGTATCATCCTGCGGAGCTTCGGGAATAATGCAGCTTATGCCTAAGACTGCAGAGGGGCTTGGTGTAGAAGATGTATTTGATCCGGAACAGAACATAACAGGCGGAGCAAAGATGCTTGCATATCTGCTTGATGATTATGATGGCGATACAACGCTTGCCCTCGCTGCATATAATGCGGGAAGCGGTGCGGTTGCCAAGTATGGCGGTGTGCCTCCTTATGAGGAGACCAGGAATTATATCCGCAAGATTAATGATATACTTGATGGCGGTCTTGAAAAAGATTTATCATATATATCAGCGGATAATACATCAAGAACATCAGGTCAGGGCAGTACATCCGAAGTACTGCGTGGCGGCACGCCGGTTAAGATAAGCAACGGCAAGGAGAATACGGTTGAAGACCTGTTCTCGTATGATGACTATCTTAAGTTTATTGCAATATATATGAAGATGCTTGGAACTACAATCGGAGAGTCTGATGATGAAGAAAAGGCATCCGGGAGTGCACAGAAGATAAGTGAACAGCAGAAGTTCTATGAACTTGAGAGAATGCAGATGAACAATAATCTGTCTAGAGTACTGTTTGGAGATAATTAGTTATTTAATAATATAAGGGAGAGGTGGAGTTTTTATGAACAGAAAAAGAATTCGTATTACACTGGTGAACAGAACATACAAAGAGATTGATATGAGTGATTTTACATCTATTCAGGATGATATGTTCTCAGGGCTTACGGACATTGCCAAAGTCGAGCTTCCGGAAGGTGTCAGGTATATTAAGCGTAATGCATTTGAGGGATGTGCAGCGCTTACGGAAGTTATCCTTCCTGACACAATAGAGGATATAGGATACGAAGCATTTGCCAACTGCATAAGTCTTAAGAAGATTAATGTGCCGGACAATGCCAAAGTAGACAGCACGGCATTCAGAAACTGTCCTTCACTGGAAAGATAATGCGTTAAGACAGTTGAATACATACATCCAAAAGTGTCCGCAGGGCACTTTTTTGGTTGACAAATAGTCCGTACTAACATAGAATTTTATTTAGTTTATTATTTTTGACAAGTGGAGGATTGACAGAATGCCTAAGAAAACTTTTGTAACGCTTGACCAGATTAAAGAGATAACCAAGACTTATCCGACTCCTTTTCATCTGTATGATGAAAAGGGAATAAGAGAGAACGCATCTAAGCTTAAGGAAGCATTTGCATGGAATAAGGGATACCGCGAGTATTTTGCGGTTAAGGCTACTCCTAATCCGTTTATACTTAATATACTCAAGGATTATGACTGCGGTTGTGACTGCTCATCACTTACAGAACTCATGATGGCTGACAGGCTTAATTTTGACGGTAAGTCAATTATGTTTTCATCTAATGATACACCGGCAGAGGAGTTTGCATATGCTGATAAGGTTGGAGCAATAATCAATCTTGATGATATTACACATATAGATTTCCTTGAGAAGACTATCGGCAAGATTCCTGAGACAATATCATGCCGTTATAATCCGGGAGGATATTTCAAGCTTGGTAACTCGATTATGGATAATCCCGGCGATTCCAAGTACGGAATGACGCATGAGCAGATTATCGAGGCATTCAAGATACTTAAGAGCAAGGGAGCCAAGAACTTTGGTATTCATGCATTCCTTGCAAGTAATACAGTAACTAATGAGTATTATCCGGCACTTGCCAAGATTCTCTTTGAGCTTGCAGTAGAACTTCATGAGAAGACGGGTGCAGATATTAAGTTCATCAACCTTTCGGGCGGCATTGGTATTCCATATACACCTGATAAGGAACCTAACGATATAAGCGTAATCGGAGCTAATGTGCATAAGGTATATGATGAAGTGCTTACAGCTAACGGAATGGGCGATGTTGCAATATATACGGAGCTTGGAAGATTTATGCTTGCCCCATATGGCTGTCTTGTAACAAAGGCAATTCATGAGAAGCATACTTACAAGGAGTATATAGGAGTTGACGCATGTGCAGCCAATCTCATGAGACCTGCAATGTATGGCGCATATCATCATATTACTGTTGCAGGCAAAGAGAATGCACCATGTGACCATAAGTATGATGTTACAGGTTCACTCTGCGAGAATAATGATAAGTTTGCAATTGACAGAATGCTTCCAAAGATAGATATGGGAGATTATCTGATTATACATGACACAGGTGCACATGGCTTCTCTATGGGATACAATTACAACGGACGTCTGCGTTCATCAGAACTCCTTCTTAAGGAAGACGGCTCAGTGCAGATGATAAGAAGAGCAGAGACACCTAAGGATTACTTTGCAACATTTGATTTTACAGATATATTTAAAGGTATTGAATAATTATGAAAGATTTGAATTATGTAACCGGCGAGCTTGCCAAGGGACGCAATCTGCAGGTTAATCTTCCGGCATATGCCAACAGTATGATGAGCCTTTATAACGGGCTTGCATATATAAAGCTGTCGATGAATTATTACACATTTTTTGAGATGGCTAATGATTCCGAATTCGGCAAGGCCGAGATGTCAGAGCTTAAAAGCCTTCTTGACAGATTTAACGATGTAGTAGAGTCACAGATAGCGGCAGATGAGTATTCAGATGACGTTTATAAGCACAACGTAGACGAGCTTGAAGATATCAGGGCTTCTATTGTAAGAATAATGGAGGTCGTGACAGCATATGTAGACAGATTGAGAATATACGAGTATGTTCTTAACAGAATTGAGTACCGGTTCAAGGATGAGGAATTTGATGATGCTTATTATAATAATGGGCTGACTAATGACCTTATGCACTATATTCTTTCAGACAAGGACAGCGTGGCTGTTAATAACAGGATATCGGAGGTTGTTGAGCAGCTTCCGATGAGACTGTCCAAGAATAAGTTCTATGAGTATCTCAGGGATTCATTCTCACTTTATAAGGATGCACAGATTGGAACGGTTGATGATTTTGCATATACGCTCGGAACAACAGGAATGCTTGTGGAGCCGGAAGGATTTGAAGATATGTTCCCTGAGGTGAGTGAGCTTTACAATGACATCAGAAGTGCTGACTATAAAGATATAAGCAAAGAACAGTTTGACGCGCTTCATGCTAAGCTTACAATAGCAGCTCAGAAGATGTCGGATACCGCAGATATGTATGTCATGTTCACACAGCTTGTCAATGATATGTATACACTTGTCCTTTCAGGCAGATACGTGCTTGGAGATGTTGAAGAGACAATAAGGGCAAGAAGAGTCATTGAGGTTGTCCTTGATGATTTTAAGAATAATGCAGGAAGTGGCAGCAGTACACCGCTCGGAACAGATGAGCATCTTGATGACCTTACTGACAGCTTTATCAGTTTTGAGGGTAAGCAGGAGAGAATCGGAGAGACTGTGTCTGCCAATGACTATGCAGTTGCATATGCACTTGAGCATTACCGCAGTGAACTTGCAGCCGGGAATCTTACGGATGAATATGAAAATCTTGCCAAGATTATAAGACTTCAGTCGGGCAGTGACTTTATGGCACTTGTTGAGGATGGGGCGAAGCTTGAGAATGCTGATAAGGACTACGTTGAGAATGTATGCGGCAGACTTATAGATTCATTTGCGGCAAGCTTCGAGACTATGGACAGAACAGTAAGACGTGCCGTAATGTCTGCGGTTCTCAGTCAGGTTCCGGTATTCTTTAACAATATAGATGAGATACAGGGGTATATTAACACATCACTTTCTCTTTGCTCGGATGTTTCAGAGAGACAGGCGTGTGTGGAGGTGTTGAAGCTTATCATGCAGGGGTAGCCTATGAGATGGTATAAAAACATTTATTTGGGGGATAATGCAAGAAAGAAAAAAAGTGCCATTATTGCAAAAGCAGAGGCGCACAGATTTCAGCATGATATATATTTTATCGTATTGTCTTCCACTGAGGGTAATCTGCTTGAGATGCTGTCGGCAGTACAGCTGCTTCAGCCACATTACAGACAGCCACACGTATGGGAGAAGCTTTTTGTGGTCGGAATAGCCAAAGGGTATGATGAAGCGGTTACGATGATGGCTGCAGTCATTACTGATACGTATAATGCTACGGGAGCGTTCAATGTGGCGGAATACCTCGGAATTAGGGTAGATGCATGATTCATATATTACTGATTATATTAAAGATTATAGGTATTATACTGCTTTCGGTTCTCGGACTTGCGGTACTTCTTATCCTGACAGTGCTCTTTGTGCCTGTCAGATACAGAATTGATGCAGATGTACATTCACGTTTTAACGGAAAGCTGCTCATGTCATGGCTTGGACGGGGTGCAAGACTTGAGGCTGTGTATGACAAAGACGGGCTCAGGTATATATTCAGGTTCCTGTGGTTTACAATCCTCACATCTGAGGAAGATGAAGTGGTGGGAACTTCGCATGAGAAGGCACACAGAAAGCCAAAGAAAAACAGGAATAAGAAAAAAGGCAGGGGCGTGAATGCAGGTCCGGCAGAGCCGGAGACAAAAACAGCAGAGCCTAAAGAAGAGTTCAAGGAAAAAACGGAAGTAAAAGCAGC
>CAMBEF010000052.1 GCA_945865495.1 uncultured Bacteroides sp.
TCTGTCGCCTGACTTTGTCGACCTTATTGCATTTTGTACGAAGAATCCGGCACCGATGCTTAACCGTATGGATTGACAGGCAGATGAGGCTGGAGCTGGGATAAGGAGGATATGCTCTAGCCTCTTGACTTATCAAAAAAGATGTACTATCATCCAAATTAGTTGATAGTACATCTTTTTTGATAAACGGAGATATAAAGTTATGGATGATACGGGAAGAAAGATAACTAAGATAGCGCGTGAGGTAAGCAAGTTCACGGTGCAGACGATGAAAGAGGAAGGGATTGGCACGGCGGAATTTGATTTTATACATCTGATAAGACACAATCCCGGAATTACGCAGGCAGAAGTGAGAGAACAGCTAAAGATAGACAAGGGTGCGGCGGCAAGACGGGCAGCAAGTCTTGAGGCAAAGGGATATCTTATAAGGAAGCCTAATCCTGCCGATGGTAGAAGCCAGCTTCTGTATGCTACAGATAAAGCGGAGAATCTTAAGAATTCAAAGGCCAACATAGAATCTATGTTTTATGAGTGGCTTCTTGCAGAACTGCCGAAAGAAGAAAAAGAACAGTTCTGTGAAACACTTGATAAGCTGTATTGGCGCTCAAAGAATGAGAGAAGAGCAGGGTTTGTCAATATATCAGAGGTGGTGAATTTGAAAAATGCAGCAGACAAAAAAGAAGATTAGTAAAAAGATAGAGCATCCTGACAGGATAATCGAATACTTCAAAGAGGAGTGGATAGTTCTTCTGGCAGTTACGATATCGGGAATGATATATAATGTCGGATTACTTGCAGGCCCGTGGTTTGAAGGTAAGATGACGGGCTGCCTTGTAAATATTCTCGGAGGCAGTGAGACATTTGCAGATATGCTTATATTGGTTGCATTATATGTAATTTCAATTGCAGTCGTGCAGATATCAAGGTATATCAAGAGATTTTATGTAAGAAGATTTTCCAACAATGTAAATAAGCACATGAAGCAGATATTGTATGGAAGTCTTGTACATAAGAGCCGTGCGCAGCTTCAGGAGGAGGGCGTTGGTAATGTCATGACCAAGGCAATCCTTGATGTAGATGACTGTGTCGAAGGAATGAGAAAATTCACAACAGAAATTTTTGATACGGGAGTTGCAATGGTTGCATACATGGGGATGCTTCTGTGGTATGACTGGAGGCTTGCGCTGCTCTGCATGATATTCCCGCCGGTTTCGTATTATATCGCAGAGAGAATGAAAGTTATTGTGCAGAAGACAGGTGCGGCATACAAGGTGCAGTCAGGTATTTTAAGTGCGGCAACACTCGACCGTGCTAACAATGCAGTTACATACAGGGTATTCGGATGCGAGGGCGAGCGCAGGGAATCGTATGAGAAAAACCTTACAGACTACGAGAAATCAGCAGTCCTAGCAAATATATGGAATTCATCGCTTCAGCCAATATACAGAATTATATCAATGACAGGCGTTATATTTATACTTTACTTCGGCGGAAAAAATGTTCTCGGAGTTGGATGGCGTGAGTGGAGCGTTGCGGCATTTGCAACATTTCTTGCATGCTTCACTAAGCTTGCGGTTAAGTCATCGAAGGCTGCCAAGCTGTTCAATGCGGTACACAAGGCGCAGGTTTCATGGAAACGTATAAAACCGCTTATGGTGATACCAAATGATGACGCACCGCAATCAGTACAGCCGGTAAGATGTGCAGATACATTGGAATCAGTACCGGAGCTGACAGTTAACCGTATAAGCTTTGCATATCCTGAATCGAAAAATATTTATTCAGGCATATCATTCAGCGCGAAGCCGGGAGAGATAATAGGTGTAACGGGACCGGTTGCATGCGGCAAATCAACGCTCGGCAAGACATTTTTGTGCGAATATCCGTATGATGGAAGCATCAGGCTGTCAGGCAGGGAGCTTAAGGATATGACGGCTTCGGAGAGAACCGGACTTGTGGGGTATCTCGGACATGACCCGGAGCTGTTTAATGACAGTATAGCCAATAACGTAATGATGGGAGATAAGGGCGATTGCAGACAGTACCTTAAGACAGTATGCATTGACGAAGAGGTAAATGCAATGGAAGACGGCACGGACACACTTGTCGGAAGCGGCGGTGTCAGACTGTCGGGCGGTCAGGCACAGAGACTTGCGCTTGCAAGAACACTGTGCCACATGAAGCATCTTATGGTGCTGGATGACTCATTTTCAGCACTTGATAAGAATACAGAGGTGCAGGTGTTTAATAATCTCAGGGCAATGACACAGAATAATATTGTAATTCTCATATCACACAGACTTTACCTGTTCCCGCAGATGAGCAGGATTATCTGGATGGATGGCGGCAGGGCAATAGTCGGAACTCATGAACAGCTTATGGAGCAATGTCCTGAGTATGCAAATCTGTATCTTGAACAGGCAGGAGGCGGCAGCGATGAGAAATGGCAGATGTAATGGCAAAAAAGATTGCTATAGATGCCGGTTTATGTTAAATTTAATTCAGTAATATTTTATTCAGATTGATTTGAACAAAATCAACTTGAATAAAACCGGAGGCGGAATATATGTTTATAGGAAGAGAAAGAGAATTAGCATCTTTGAATGAATTCTACGAAAAAGATGGAATTGGCATGACTGTTATATATGGGCGTAGGCGTATTGGAAAATCTACACTTATCACGGAATTTGTCAAAGACAAAAAGACTATATTCTACACAGCTACTAAAGTAGGAAAGAATAGGAACTTAGAGTTATTTTCAAGGCAGGTAGTTGATTTGTTTATGCCGGGAGTCGAGAATATAAGTTTCAATACAATAGAAGCAGTTTTTGATTTTATAGATAAGAATATCAAAGATGATAAGCTGGTACTTGTAATTGATGAACTGCCTTATTGGGCAGAAAAAGATGATGCATTATTATCTGTATTGCAAAAATATATTGACACCATATGGAATGATAAAAATCTGAAAATTATTTTATGTGGTTCAGCACTCAGTTTTATGGAAAAGAAGGTACTTAGTGAGAAGAGTCCTTTGTTTGGAAGACGCGACTCACAGATTAAGTTAGAAGCATTTAATTATCTGGATGCGGCAGAATTTGTCCCAAATTACTCTAATGAAGACAAGGCGATATGTTATGGAATTACAGGTGGTGTTGCCAGATATCTGGCAATGATTGACCCTCAAAAAAGTATTGATGAAAATATTGTAAGATTATTCTTCAGAACGGATGGATATCTATATGATGAAACAAGGAATCTTCTGACACAGGAGTTCTCTGATATATCAATTGTGAATAATATTGTTGAACAGATTGCTTCAGGCGAAAATACACTTAATATCATTGCAGGAAAGATTGGGGAGAAAGAGCAGACAGTATTATATTCATTAGATAAGCTGATTAATGTGGGGCTGGTTGAAAAGAAAAGATGTATAACAGATGAGAAGAATAAAAAGAAAACGCAATATGTTTTGAAAGATTATATGTTTAAATTCTGGTATGAGTTTATTCCAAAGGCTACAAGTGTAATTGAGATTGGTCAGGGCGAAGTATATTACACAAAGGTAGTTAAGCCGGCATTGCATTCTTTTATGGGAACAGTTTTTGAAGACATGTGCAGATATTATACATTAAAGCAGGGAATAGAAGGTGCGTATGGCTGTTTTATAACTTCTGTAGGCAGTTGGTGGGGCATAGAGAGTATCACTGATAAGAATGGCAGTGTAAGAGCACAATCAACAGATATTGATGTTGTAGCCATATCTGAAATAGATAAAAAAGCTGTTATTGGAGAATGTAAATTCAAAAATGAGAAGATAGATAAAGGTGTATATGAAACTTTAATAAGAAGAGGAAAGCTTATTACAGCAAAATATAAGGTCTCAAAGTATATTTTCTTTTCACTGTCAGGATATACCGACTGGTTTAAATCTTTATCAGATAACGACGTATTGCTGCTTACAGTTGATTCGCTTTATGAAAAAAGTAAACTATAGCAGCCAGATTGGAAAAGGTCCAGGAGGCGGCAGCGATGATAAATAATATAAACAAAAACAACAGAAGCAACAGCGTTGCAAAAATAATATTATATACAATAAAAAGCAGACTGTTACTGTCATTTGCAATAGTATTTGCGGTAGTTATGGCGATAGTAACATCACTTTTTCCTCCGCTTATTCTTGGTGATATTATTGATGCCATGACAGCGCAGCAGGCAGTTACATGGGGAATGATACTTGCGTACTTTGGGCTGACTGTGCTTACCGGACTTATGGAGGCTGCAAGAGAAGGGCTTCTTACAGTATTCGGGCAGAAGATAACACATGCCTTAAGAAGCGGTCTTATGGACAAGTTCACAAGGCTTACGGCAGACTGCCTTAATAAGCAGGAGCCGGGAGCGGTTGTATCAAGATTTGTAGGTGATGTTGATACCGTAGAGGCACTTTTTACCTCAGGAATTATCAGTATGTTTGCAGATGCATGCAGAATCATAAGCATACTTGCGGTTATATGGTTCCACAATAAAGGTCTTGCAATAGTGCTTGTAGTGCTGCTTCCGTTTTTATTCTGGTTCACAAGGCATGTACAGAAAAATATGCTCAGCGCACAGATTGAAAACCGCCGTGCAGTAAGCCGTGCATCAGGTCATGTGCCTGAGACACTTCATAATATCCGTACAGTACATACACTTGGCAAGGAAAGATACATGGAGCAAAGATATGACGAGTATATAGGTGAAAGCTACCATGCAATGGAGAAGACCAATTTCTATGATGCAATATATTCTCCTGCAATTCTTATTTTAAATGCTGTTGTAGTTGCGGTAGTCATGCTGTTTTCAGCATCAGGCAATCCGGCAGTGCTTACGCTGTTCGGAATGTCAGCAGGTACGGCAGTCGCTGTAATGAATTACATTTCACAGATATTTTCACCTGTCGAGAGCCTCGGCATGGAGATTCAGACAATACAGTCAGCACTTGCCGGTGTAAAGAGAATAGACGAATTCCTTGAACAGAACGAATTTGAAAAGCAGGATACCAAAGCACCTAACGAGCCGGTAGTAAGATTCGATAACGTCACATTTGGTTATGATGATAAAAATATTCTCAATAACTTAAGCTTTGAAGTCCGTACAGGGGAACAGGTAACACTGTCAGGACGTACCGGTGCGGGTAAGAGTACAATATTCAAACTGATACTTGGATTATACAGACCGGGTCAGGGCAGTGTTACGATAGACGGCGTTAATTCGGCAGATATACCGGATAAGGCAAAACGCAGGCTGTTCGGATATGTTGAACAGTCATTCCATATGGTTCCGGGTACTGTAAAGGATCAGATAACGCTTTTTGATGAGTCAATCACAATGGATGAAGTAAAGAAAGCCGCAGAACTTACAGGGCTTGATGATGCAATAATGAGCCTTCCTGACGGCTATGACACAAAATGTACCG
Source organism: uncultured Bacteroides sp. (assembly GCA_945865495.1). Taxonomy (GTDB): domain Bacteria; phylum Bacillota; class Clostridia; order Lachnospirales; family Lachnospiraceae; genus Bacteroides_F. The sequence continues at coordinate 5,456 of CAMBEF010000052.1, forward strand.
CTGACCTGTTCTCACAGGGACAGTGGCAGCTCCTGTCAATAGCCCGTGCCGCAGCAGCACAGCCAAAGATGCTGCTGCTTGACGAGATAACGGCTAATCTTGATGCAGATACAGAGCAGACAGTGCTCAGTGCGCTTAAGAGAGTATCTGAGAATAGAACAGTAATCTCAATATCACACAGGGTCAATGCATCAACCGGCAGGATAATTACTGTCGGATAGCAGTATTTTCTTCACGGCGGTGTATCTTTTCTCCGGGATGGGAAGTATTGTGCCGTCAGACAGCGTAACCGCAAAACGCTCAATCTTACTGACATGTTCCGGATTGATGAGATAGCTTGCATGGATGCGAAGCAGATACTTTGAGTACATGCTCTCAAAATCAGGCAAAGTGCCATTGACGGTTATCATACCGCCGGATGTGTGTATACGCAGCTTGGCAGTCCTCTTTATTGTCTCAATATATATAATATTTCCCGTAGCAATACGGTGTACACTCATGTCGTCCGCATTAACGGTTATGAAGTTGTCTGGCTTCTCAACTAACCGTATAGGCAGGGCGACATTTTCATAATGTACGGGGTAGATGGTATCACGGCTGTCATGTCTCCATGCGTTGCTGATGTGAATAATGATAACCTCCCAATACGTTTTATAACCATTCTCAGTCTTAGCTCTTTTTTCACGCCATGTAAATTGAAGCCTTTGGTCATGAAGGTCTGTGTTACCGCTTGGATAGTGCGTGTAAATATCATAATGCAGTAAAACTTCACGTACAGCCTTGCAGGGAGTAACACATACTGCATCTATCGAGCCCATTGTAAATGTCAGCTCATGTATTTCAGATGAAAATGTATCAATAATATTCTGGCGGCCTCTTAAAATCTGTCCTTCCGTCGGACCAAGCCAGAGAACATCATCAGCAAGGCAGTCAAAAAATGGCTGGAGATTATTCATGTAGTATTCGGTTATTATATGAATTGATTCATGGATTAATAAATCGGATTTCATGTTGTACCTCATAAATGTTATCACAGTCGGGGGCTTTTGACCCCGACATCATTATACACAATTATTACAATAAAACAAGCTATTTGCAATATAAACAAGTTAAATGAACGGAGAGCATTGAAGTGAAAAGCTGCATTTGATAGTATAAATCTATAAAAGCTGAACCTATTAAAATACATAAGAACACGGAGGAGGGCGCATATGAATATATTCAGGAAAAAAGCAAGAACAGGAGCGGCAATTCTGTCTGCGGCAGCATTACTGGCAGGCATTTTTGCGGGCGTGCCGAGAGGAGTCACTGTGGCTAATGCGGCGGATACGGCAGATACAGCGGGTACGGGCAGTGCTGTTGTGTATGCAGGTGATTCAGCCAATGATACTACAGACCAGATAATAACCGGTGATATGCTGGTCTCAGGTATTAACAAACCTGTGCCGGAAGAGGAGTTTGACAGAACCGGATATGTCGAGAATGCATCTGCTGCGGCATTTGAAATTAAATCAATAAATTGGTGTGATAGAATTGGCAGGGAAATAGCAGAAAATGAAGTCGCAGATTATGGAACATATTACTATATAATATTAGAACTTACTGCAAAAGATGGATATATATTCGATAAGCAAAAGGCTGCTTCCCAGGTCGATATAGGGTATTGGGCATCGCCATGGAGATATGATATAAGTGACGATCAAAAAAACCTTGTAATAAAAAGAAAGACCCAGACTGTAAATGACCGCCTTCTTAGCATAGAAGCTCCACAGCCGATAGAGGTTGAAGCAGGAACACCATATGAAGAGATGAATATGCCGGAAAAGGTTAATATTACTACGAAGTTCAATACAAGGACAACCGCATCTGCTGAGTGGTTCACTGACTATCCCGAAAGTGGCAGGTATGATCCTTCAATATTGACGGAACAGACGGTTACGCTTAGGGGAAGGGTAACGGATGTTTATAGTATAAATTTAGACAGAATTTCAATTTTAATTCCACTTACCATTAATATAAAAGCTGCTGGCGCAGCCGAAGCTCCGACAGCAGACATTACACCGGGAACATATACGGAGAATCAGTCAGTAATACTTACTTCTGCAACAGAGGATGCGGTAATCTACTATACTACAGACGGAAGTGAGCCTGTATTGGCAGACGGCGTTCCATCAGGAACAACTAAGCAGTATACAGCACCTATAGCTGTAAAGGGTGAGGCAGGGCAGAGCGTTGCGACAACAATCAAGGCGTTTTCGGTAAAGAACGGGATGAATAACAGTGCGGTAGAGACATTTACATATACAATAGATATTCCTGAATCTGTTACAAAGTATACATTGACAGTAGTTGACGGCTTAGGAAGCGGTGAATACGAGGAGAATGAACAGGTAACGATAACAGCAGACGAGTTCTTATACGGAATGCCTTTCTGGGATTGGACAGGGCTTGAAGGAGTTACTATTGTGTCAGGCAGCGAGATTGATCTGTCAGTAACATTCCTTATGCCGGCGAAGGACATTACTGTATATGCTCATTACGATTATCCGTACATTCCGCCAGTCTATATCATAGAGGCATCTGTATCAGGTGCAGGAGGAAGCATATCGCCATCCGGCACAATATATGTAGATGCAGGATGCGACAAGACATTTGTATTCACTACGGATGAAGGTTTTGAGATTGATAAGCTGTTGGTTGACGGAAAGCAGGTAGATGCGAGTCAGAAATATAGGTTCTGGTATGTTGATGATAATCATAGTATCGAAGTAACATTTAAGAAGAAAGGTGGACAGGAACCGACGACGAAGCAGGAACCAACCACAAAGCAGGAGCCGACAACGAAACAGGAACCGACGACAAAGCAGGAGCCGACAACGAAACAGGAACCGACGACAAAACAGGAACCGACGACGAAGCAGGAATCAACTACGAATCCGACCTCTACGCAGCTAAGGTATAAGATTCTGGATGGTGCCGACAGCAAGTGGAGTGAGGATACCAACGGCAATCTCATGATAAGAGGTAACGGGGAGTTTTCTAAGTTTACATGTGTAAAGGTTGATGGCAGTATTATTGATGCGTCAAATTACACAGCAAGAGAAGGCTCAACGATAATCACGCTGAAGGCTGAGTATCTTGATACTCTTGCGGAAGGCAGCCACTCATTTGAGCTTGTATGGACAGACGGTTCAGCGTACACAACATTTACAGTTGCCAAAAATGAGGATTCGGATGATAATGATGACAGCAATGATGATAATGATGCAGACGGAGCTGACAACGGAAGCAATACCGGAAACGGCAATGTAACAGGCAATGTCAATAACGGAGCAGGTGCTGGAAACATCAATAACGGAACAGGCACAGCTAACGGAAGCATGGACGCGGGAATTAGTGAGACAAAGGCGGCAGAAGAGAATGCAGCCGCTTCGGCAGATGCATCACCAAAGACGGGTGACGCAAGCCATACCGAGTTCTGGATTATGCTTATGGCAGCCGCACTTGCGGGAATTGCTGAGCTTGTCATGCTGGCAAAGAGAAAAGGTAAAGAGGAATAATCAGGGTGTGCGAAGCATACGGAAGTGAAAGATTTACCGGACTCAGCGGGGGAATAGAGCGTGATGATAAGCGCATAGGCGCATTTTTTACAGATGGTTACACAAGAAAAGAATATCCAAACGATATAACATGTAAGACGGTTGTGTATTCAGGGGAAATAGGGAGAGAGTAAGAGATTAAGCGCATATTTACTTGATTTTAATCAACAAAAAGCCTCATCCTGCATCCGATATATGAATTCGGGTGCAGGGTGAGGCTTTTGTTTTACAGGTTAAGTCCGTCAATCCAGCGCTTGAACTTAGCTTCGTTAAAGTCGTTAACAAGCTTGGCAGGCTTCCAATTAACTGTTGCAGGACAGAGTTTGTGAAGCACTTCATCCATTTTGCCTGTGCCGCTTCCGCCTGATGTGCAGAAAGGAATGACTGTCTTTCCTGAGAAGTCATAGCTTTCAAGAAATGTATTGATTATTGTAGGTGCAACATACCACCAGATTGGGTAGCCGACAAATACAGTATTGTACTGCTCCATATTATCTACGCGGCTTGCGATTGTAGGGCGTGAGCTCTGGTCAGCCATCTCTACAGAGCTTCGGCTCTGCTTATCCATCCAATTAAGGTCTGCCTTTGTATAAGGAGTCTCAGGCACAATCTCAAATAAATCAGCACCGGATGCGCTTGCAAGAGCCTTGGCTGCTTTGGCGGTTACTCCGCTTGCAGAAAAATATGCAACTAAAATCTTACTCATATCCATTTTCCTCCTGATTTTAAATTTTACTATATATAGAATAGCACTTGGAGTGCGCTAAAGGTCAATAAAAATGTGGAAAAAATTACCACTTGGGAAGAAAAACGACCACTTGCGCAAAGTGTATTGTAAAAAAATGTAAGTTAGTATATGGTGTGTTGTGTTGGGATGCCTGAAAAACAGGCGGGAAAGGAGAGTACAATGAGATTAAATAAGGTTAAGCGCTGTGTCGCAGCATGTATATCAGCGCTGGTAATGTTCACATCAACACCTTCAGCTATCGTAAGGGCGGAGGAATATGATGATTGGAAAGCAGAATACGTGAATAGCAGTAATAATGAGGTATCAACATATTCGATTAACAGTAACGACAACAGCGTGGAAAATGATTATATCAGGATTATAGGCGGAACGAATTTTACATTCGGAACAACGGGAGGAGATCCGGAGCTGGAGTCAGATAATTATTCCCGTCTGCTTTACGGATATCCGTATGGTGGTACATCATATACAACAATTCAGGTAGATGGAGTTAATACAATATTTCAGCCTGAGACAATGACGGTACGTGATAACTCTATTATATGTACAGATACTATCGGTGACGTTATTGTAACGGCATACTTTAATATAGTTGCTAATCAGTACACAGGAAGAGAGGATGCGGTAGAATTCTCATATTCAGCAGAGAATACGGGAGATAAGGAACATAGTATAGGTGTAAGAATAATGTTTGACACTATGCTTGGCAGTAATGACAGCGCACCGTTCAGAGTTCCGGGAATAGGTGATGTTACAGGGGAGACAGATCTTACGGGCGATGCAATACCGGAGTACTGGCAGGCATTTGATTCACTTACCAATCCGTCAGTTATTTCACAGGGAACGCTGAGGGCCGAGAATATAACAGCTCCTGACAGGGTAAGGTTTACTAATTGGAGAATGGCAAATTCATATAGCTGGGATTACTCAAGCGCTGCCGGAAGCTATAACGGTGACAGTGCAGTATGTCTTTATTGGAATCCAAAAGCGATAGCAAAGGGCGATACAATATCATGCAGGACATATTATGGACTTGCTTCAATGCAGAGGGATAACAGACCACCATTGGCAGTTGCGTTATCCGGTACAACCAAGCTTGAGGTTACGAAAGATGATAGTGGTGCAGAAATATATTCACCAAATCCTTTCAGTGTTACAGCTTATGTGCAGAATATAGGAAACGGAACAGCACATAATTCCAGCATACAGCTTGTTCTGCCTGACGGATTACATATAGCTGAGGGCGAAGAAAATGTGTCGATTGGAGATATTGAACCGGGAAGCGCACAAAGACAGATATCATGGAAGGTAAGTGCTGACCCATGCTATACGGCAGAAAAAAAGACATATTCTGTTATCGTAAAGGCAGATAATACAGAAGATAAGGTGCTTGAAAGGCAGATAGAAATACCGGCAATGAAAGGAAGCAGCATAGAATTACAGCTTGACAGAAGCACAATCACTGACGGAAGTAATCTTAATCTTAAATTCCGCCTTATTAATATAAGTGATACGCCGATAGCATTAAATCAGCTTCATCCGAGATATTATTATATTGATGAATCCCCTGATGCAGAAAAGCAGTTTAACAGCTATTGCGTTAATATGGATAAACCATATGAATATCTTCCGGGCAATACCGTATCTATGACAAAACATATATTGGATGCACAGTATACCAATGCCACAGCTTATTTTGAATTTGCATTTAACTCAGATGAGAAGCTTCAGCCGGGACAGGAAGTATATGTTAATGCCGGAATTAATAATGCATCATGGTCAAGGATAGTGGCATCCAACGATTATTCTGCCGTAGGTGATGATTCGCCGGCTGCTCCGGACTATGTGTCATGGAAATATATGCCGGTATATTCATCATCAGATGCAAAAATGCCTATATGGGGCAATGCACCGGAACCGGACACAACAGGGATGAAGCCGGATCTGCTTGTGGAACTCGACCCGTCAGCAGTCGGAGGAAAGGGATATATGAATCTCAATATCCGTATAACTAATAATGGGCTTCTTCCTATTGATCTGGGACAGACAGAGATAAAATACTATTATACCAATGACAACGGACTTGAGCAGTCTGTTGCCGGCAGTTACATCGGTGGAAGAATCAATAATAATTATATAGGAATAACAGACAAAGCTATTGTAAATGCTGTTGCAATGCCTCAAAGAATGAGATATGCAGACACATATGTGTCGGTAAAGTTTGCACAGGACACGGGAATACTTAACTTTGAAGATTATATAGACCTCAATATACAGGTATACAATGCAGGCTGGGCGGCAAGTGATTATACACTTGAAAATGACCATTCATATCGTGACGATGCAACAGAGCCGGAGCCGGAGATACAGACCTTCAGCAGCATGGCGCGTGCTGCGGTAATTAATAATTGCACAGTCGGAATGCGCGAGGCAAAGAATATAGTAGTGGATACAAGGTACACAGCCTCCGGTATCCGTGAATGGATTGATATAATATTCGGACGCAGACCTAAGTATAAGCCTGCATATTCTGCATTCAAGGTTGGGGAAGGAAAAGTTGAGGAGTATAATATTGGAGACTATAATGCGTTCTGTGACAGATTTGAGAATCTGTTTGATGGAGAGAAATATAATGAATATGCCACAGGTGAGAATATAACTGACAATGCATTGAATTTTACCAATGATAACCTTAAGGCTATTCTTGAATCAGACATATTATATGTCAGCGGTCATGGATTTGACGGAGGCGTTATACCGATATATGGAAGTGCATATAATAACGAAATGAGTGCCGGTGCCGGTGTATGGACATATGACAGGATACTGACAACAT